>JABIRL010000294.1 GCA_018667855.1 Rhodospirillaceae bacterium | reverse complement strand
CCCGCCAAAGAAATTGAAGGCAAAGGCCAGAGGCAGTTTCCAGATGACAGGCATAGCCGCGGAAAATATTCCGCCACCGCAGATCAGCATCATGACAAAGGCCAGCAATATCAACCACCAGCGCCGCACACCCCAATGCAGCAACACGGCGCCCAGTAAATTGCCCAGGGCATTGGCCCCGACCACCACCGCGGTCGCGACACCGGCCCGGCCCGGCGTATAACCCAAGACCTCGATCAAATAGGTTGGCAGCCAGGACGCAACCGCGAAAAACTGCACCGCATACAAAGCGAAACAAAAACTCATGATCATCGGCCCCGGCCGCCAGGCCGCGCGGGCCAGGGTCCTCCAGGGCAACACCTCGCCCGTGCCGGGCGTTTGCGGCCAACGTTTTGCCCCGGTAACCCAGGCAACCGCCGCCAAGCTGATCACGGCCAGTCCGGCGGCCGCCAACCAGACACCCTGCCAACCGAAACGGGTAGCGATTGACGGCGCGCCCAGCAACGCCAAGGCCATGCCGATCGGCATAAAGCTGCCCCAGGCGCCCATGGCCAGGCTGCGTTGGCATGGGGTGGCGGCGGCCACAACCAGGCGCGGCGCGGTCACCACGCAAGACAAGATGGCGATACTTTCAAGCACCCGAAAGGACAACAGCCAGACCGGATCCGTGGCCATGGCGCCACCGATGCCGGCCACTGCCATACCTCCAAGTCCCGCCATCAACACCCGCTGGGCGCCCAACCTATCCGCCGTGGCGCCGCCCATCACGCCGAACAAGGCACCGGTCAGATTAAACAACGAGGCCAACCAGCCGGCGGCTACGAGGGACAGCCCCAATTCCGCCTGCAAAAGAGGGATCAACGGCGGCACCTTGCCAACCTGGACGGCGGCGACGATACCCGCCGCGATGGCGACGGCGATAACGTCCCAGCGGCTTCGCTCTAGCTGCGCCGAAGCGGCGTCGGCCAAATTAAATCACCTTGCCGGGGTTCATAATATTGCCGGGGTCCAAGGCCTGTTTCACGGTCCGCATCAGGTCCATTTCGACGCTGGATTTATAGCGCAGGACCTCTTCCCTGCGCAGGCGGCCCAGGCCATGTTCGGCACTGATGGAGCCGTTCAACTCTGCAATCAAATCATGCACGATGCGGTTGATGGCGCCATATTGGGCCGCGAATTCCGCGCCGTCGGCATCCTGGGGCTGGGCCGGATTGTAATGCATATTGCCATCGCCAATATGGCCAAAGGCAACGCAGCGAATGCCTGGATAGGCCGCCGCCAGGGCCAGATCGGCGCGCTCGAGAAATTCCGCGATCCGCGACAGGGGCACCGAGACGTCGTGCTTTACCGATTGGCCCTCGTGATTTTGCGCCTCGGGGATCGACTCGCGAATTTTCCACAAGGCCCGGCCCTGGGCCTGATTGGCGGCCAACACCGCGTCCTGCACCTCGCCTGCTTCCAGCCCTGTGCCTAAAATCTCCTCGATCGGGTCGCGCAAGCTGTCGGGTGCGCCCTGGCCGGAAATTTCCATCAGCACGTACCAGGGGTAGGCTTGGTCCATTGGATCGGTCATATCGGGAATGTTGTGCAAGACAAAATCGATGGCCCGGCGCTGGATCAACTCGAACGCGGTGACCTGTTCGCCGACCGTTTCGGTGGCCCGGCTCAACAGCGCCAATGCGGCCCTGGGATCGGGAACCGCGACCAGAGCCGTCTGTACCTCGCTCGGCTTGGGAAACAATTTCACCACCGCCGCCGTGATCATGCCCAGGGTACCTTCGGCACCGACGAAAAGCTGTTTCAGATCGTACCCCGTATTGTCCTTGCGCAGACCGCGCAGGCCTTGCCAAATTCGCCCGTCCGGCAAAACCACTTCCAAACCAAGCACCAGATTGCGGGCATTGCCATAGCGCAGCACCTGGGTACCGCCTGCATTGGTGGAAAGGTTGCCACCGATCTGACAGGAGCCTTCCGCTGCCAGGGATAGGGGAAAAAGCCGGTCCGCATCCGCCGCCGCCATTTGCAGATCGGCCAGTATACAACCGGCCTCCACGGTCATGG
>JABIRL010000241.1 GCA_018667855.1 Rhodospirillaceae bacterium | reverse complement strand
TTTGCCCGTCCACGGCGACTAAGATTCGGCCCGACGGTATTGTCGAGATCGACTATGATTTGTGTATCGGTTGCGGCTATTGCGCCGTGGCCTGCCCCTATCAGGCCCGCCATATCGTGCACAAGCGGGACCTGGCCTATGAACAACAGGCCATGGCCAATGAAGAACAGCGTTTCGACGAGAAACGCATGTCCGTGGCCATGAAATGTAATTTTTGCCAGGGCCGCATTGATCAGGCGAAAGAGACCGGACAAACCCCCGGCGTCGATCCGGAAGTCACGCCCGCCTGCGTCAATTCCTGTATCGCCGACGCCCTGCATTTTGGCGACAAGGATGACCCGGGCAGCAATGTGAACAAGCTGCTGGCGGAAAACCAAACCTTCCGCATGCATGAGGAATTGGGCACGGATCCGGGCTTCTATTACATCTGGGACAAGAAACCATGAGCCGCATTGAACCCTGGCACCAGGGAAATTGGGATTGGCGCGCGGCCGGTAATTTCATCGGCGGCGGCAGCGGTACGGGGCTGGTGATCCTGGCCGCGTTCGCTGCGTCTCAGGGCGTTGTCTATTGGCCCTTGGGCATTCTGGGCGCGGTGCTTGTAGGGATCGGCTTGTTTTGCGTTTGGCTGGAAATCGGCCGGCCCTGGCGTGCTTTACATGTATTTTTTCACCCGCAAACCAGTTGGATGACCCGCGAGGCCTTCGTCTCAACCATTTTGTTGCCGGTGGTATTGTTGGCGGCGGTCGCCTCCAGCCCCCATATGCCGATGCCGTCCATCGCCATGGGTTCAATTTGGTGCGCGGCGATATTGGCCGCCCTATATCTTTATTGTCAGGCCCGCATTCTGCACGCCTCCAAGGGTATTCCGGCTTGGCGTCACCCTTCACTGATGCCGGTCATTATCATCACCGGATTGACGGAAGGCTGTGGTGTCATCATGGCCGGCGCGGCAGTCTTGGGTGGTCAGGTCTGGTTGCTGGTATTGTTCGTGGTGCTGCTGTTGAGCCGTTGGCTGGCCTGGCGCCGCTACATGGCTGAACTGACAGCGACAGGCGCACCAAGCAAGGCCTTGGCTGTTTTGAACAAGGCGACGCCCCGGATCAATATCCTGGGCCATTTCGCCCCGGGTGTGTTGATCCTGTTGGCCCTGATCGCCGGTCCCTTGGGTCCGTGGTTAGCGGTCCTGGCCGGTTTGGCGGCCATTGCCGGTGGCTGGCGGATGAAGTTCGTTGTCATCGCCCGCGCGGCTTTCAACCAGGGCTTTGCATTGCCCTTGACGCCGGTGCGCGGTGCCGGCGAGGCCGGACCGGGAGGCAAGCCGGGTTGGAGCAAGGGTAGCTAGTGGTCCTGTACTAACCGATGGTGCCCATCCGTGAGGATCGAAGGACCACTAGATTTTAGGGAATCGAGGTGTGCAAGACACCACTAGGACAAATTGTCTCGGTCTGAAGCAATTGACCTCGATCAATGAAGGTTTCGATCTTGCGGCACTATTATTTCCCCTGCGTTAGTTGCGGGAAATGGGAGGAACGCCTCAATGGAAACCGATAGCCAGATTGCCCACGTGTTGCATGACGAGCACAAGCGGATCATGACCCTGATGAAACGCCTCGAGGGGATCGCCAGAGGCAGTTGGGGCAGCACGGTGCCCGATATCGCCGACGATGATATTGCCTCTTTACTGACCGATCTGGATACGGAGCTGGCCGGCGCCTCCGAGCATCACTTTCAGTTCGAGGAGGTGAAAATTTTCCCAGCCCTGATCGCCGTTGGCGATGTGACCGTGCCCTACCTGCTGCGTCAGGAACATGATCTGTTGCGCAACCTGTCCGAATTCATGATACCCAGCGTCGAACTTGCCCGGCGCCAAGGCTTTACCGCCGATAGCTGGAGCGAATTTCGCGATCTGGCCCTGGAACTGGCGGAAAAACACATCAGCCACATTCAGCGCGAGGAAGCCGCCATGCTACCGGCCCTGCAAGGCTTGTTCGCGGAGCAGCGTGACGACGAATTGGTCACCCAATACGCCGAGGCCTAGACCACGTTTACAGAACATAGACCCGTTTGACCGCGCTTCCGAGTGTCGTGGCTAGGCGAAGGATGCAGCGCGTAGTGGGACTACGGGCAAATCCTTCAACACCGCCACGGCGCCCGGACGCGCGGCCTTCGGTGGCGTCTGGAGACCATTCGGATGCGTTGTTCCACTTGCCCGTAGTCCCAACGCGCTGCGCAAAACCCCTGCCCGAATGGCCTCCATACGCCATCAAACGGGTCTATGTTCTGCAAACGTGGTCTAGATCAGCTGGCGATCAACTGGGGATCAACCGGCGATCAAGCGATAACCGCCAGGCCGCCCGATACCGCCGCCTGTCCTTCCTCGTTGTAGACCGTGAAGCCAACGGTGCCGTCCCGCGGTTCCTGCAGTTCAACGCGGATCGTGGTGCCGGGGATGACCATGGCGGTAAAGCGGCCGTATAGCCGTTTCAACCCGGCCGGATCGCCGCCGCAACAGGCGCGGATCACCTCCCGCCCGGCCAGGGCCCATGTGGCCGTGCCATGCAGGATGATGTCCGGCAGTCCGGAACCAAGTGCTACTTCCCGTTCTGTATGAATGGGGTTCCAGATGTCGGCGCATTCCGTATAGGTATGGGGCATCTCGCGCGGCACGAAAATATCGATGCTCTCCATGACCTCGCCGCCGCCCTCGGGCAGGGGGGCCGGGCTCTCAAGGTTGGTATCCTCGCCCACCACTTCCACATTCCGGGCAATGCCGCTGGACCACGAGGTCACCACGGGCGCGCCGCTGTCCACGTCGATGGTGGTCAGTTTGGTCAGGGTCAGGGCGCCGGCGCGGGTTCGCCGGATCGCGGTGATGGTGCCGGTGGTGGTGAGGTTCATGCCGGGGCGGATGGGTTGATGAAATATGGAATCCTGACTGGCATGTACGCTGCGCACCCGTTCCTCGGGTGGCATGCCAACGACGGTGCGCGACAGATTACCGTTGACCACGGGCCATTCCAGGGAAACGCAGAACTGCGGCGGCGCGATGATGCCTTCCGGCCGGTCGTCATCAAAAACGGCGGTGGAGGTATCCATGATGCCAGCCGCATAGGCCAGCGCCTTGCGCGCCGTCATGACCACATTGTTGACATCCAGTTCCGAACCGGCGGCGGCTGTGTGTGCGGGCATGGCTCTTACTCCTACTCAATGAATGGCATTTTCACTGATGGTAGCCAATTCCGGGTCGGTAGGGAACCAGGACACTAGCCGCCGATATGATTTTCGATCGCTGGCAACTCGCCAATGTAACGGGCTATGGCGCGACGGTCCTCTTCGGTGAGGTATTGGTAGCCATCGATGATGGCCTCGCCCATGACGCCCTCTGCCTCCTCCCAATCAGGCTTGGTGCCGGTCTTTAGAAAAAAAGCCAATTGCTCATCGGTCCAACCCAGGCCGGTTTTATTGTCGGTGGTAAGATTGGGCGCGGCATCGCCGTCGGGGCCATCTTCGGTACCGGCCATCCATTTGCTCCAATCCAGGCCGCCGTCCAGAGTGCGCGGCGTGTGGCATTCGCCGCAATGGGCCAAGGCGTTGACCAGGTAGGCGCCCCGGTTCCATTCGTCATCCCGGCCTTTGTCGGGGCTGAAGTCGCCTTCGTCAAAATGCAGCAGCTTCCACGTCATCATGGGCCAACGCCATGAAAACGGCGGCGAGACATCATGTTCCCGGTTCTTTTGACGGACAGTGGGTAGCGAGAACAGGTAGGCCTTTATGGCCAGCGCGTCCGCGTCAAGCATCTGGGTGTAGGAGGTATAGGGGAAAACCGGGAAATAATGCGCCCCGTCCGGCCGTATGCCGCGCTTCACGGCATTCAGAAAATCCGGGTCGCTCCAGCCGCCGATACCGGTTTCGGGATCGGCGGTGATGTTGGGGCTGTAATAAATGCCGAACGGCGTCTTCAGTCCGCGGCCGCCGGCGAACGGTTTGCCGCCCGCTTTGCCGTCCGTATGACAACTGATGCAGCCGGCCGCGCGCGTGAGGTATTCGCCACGCTGAACATCGTTGCCAAACGCCGATTGGACGGCGAACAACACAAATAAAATCGAGGCGAAGCCGCCAAGCACGCGCCTTTTCAAACTGGCGCGTGCCGGCAACTCAAACGGTAATAAACCGCAGGCGAAGATTTCGCCCCGCCTCTATTTCATATTCTTCCGGCGCTTGGCATCACGCAGGTTGTAATGACAGGCGTTGCAAGCCTGCATCACGCCGCTGAGGGCCACGGCGAGGTCATTTTCCTCGCCGGCCTTGGCGGCGGCGACGACCTTGGCCGCCGCCTCGGCAACTTTACCGTGGCCTTTGCGCACGACTTCGGGGAGACGTTCAATATTGGAAATGTATGTTTCACGACCTTGCAGTTCACCGGCAATTTTCGCCGCCCGCTTCATGTCGAAAACCAGCATTGCCGCCGTGATGCCCTGAATATCGCTAAGACCGCCAAGCATGGCGCCCCAGGCCGATTTCGGCGCATGTTTTTTCTGGGCCATGGCGGTACCGCCAAATCCGATCGCCACGGCGACCAGCGCGGCAATTGACAAGGTGATTAGTTTTTTCATCGATTATCTCCCCATTGGTTTTTTTGTGTGCGGATTGAGTTTCAACAAATACCGGAATATTGGCAACAGCCAGACTTATCCCTAGATGGAAACAGTTTGTTTCCATTTTGTTACAAGCCGGTCGTGGTCGTGCGGTTGGTCAGCCATTGCGCCGTTCGTGCAGCATGACGAACAGGCCGGCCATGGCGATAATTGCGGCACCGGCCAAGGTGTTGAGGGTTGGGATATCGCCGAACACCAAGTATCCGGTTGCCGCCGCCCATATGATCTTGGAATAATTGAATGGCGCCAACAGGGACGCCTCCGCCGCCTCAAACGCCTTGATCATGCACAGATGGGCCGCGACGCCCAAGGCCCCCTGCACCAAAAAGGCCAGCCAATGCCAAGTCTCTGGCGAAACCCAAACGAACGGCAAGGCAATGCTACTCCACAACAGGCCGAATAGACCGGTATAAAACAGCGTCGCGAAGGTTGTTTCTGTCGCCGCCAGCAACCGAGTGGCAATTTGAAAGGCTGCGAAGGCCACGGCGCCCAACAGGGGCAGCAACGAGATCCAATCGGCCAAGCCGCTGCCCGGCCGTACCATGACCAGCACGCCGCACAGGCCACCCAGTACCGCCAGCCATCGAGCCCGGTCCACCCGCTCGCCCAGGATCGGAATGGCCAGCAAGGTAATGAATAGGGGCGATGTGAAGCTGATCGCCGTGGCATCCGCCAGTGTCATGAATTTCAAGGCGAAGAACAGCAGACTGATGGAGGCAATCAGCAAGCCGGCGCGGCCTATATGCAACAGCGGTCTGCGGGTTGCCAGCAATCGCGGCAGGCGGCTGCCTTTGGTCGCGGCCAGGAGGCAAAGGCTGGCGAAAATGCCAAAGAAATAACCCCACACCACCTGCAACGGGGGCAAAGAGGCGGTCATATACTTCGCCGCCGTGTCGATCACGGTGATGAAACCGATGGAGCCGAGAATGAACAGGATGCCGATATATGTCTTTTTTTGTTCTTGCACGGGGCCATCATAGCGCAGGAAGCTTGCCAATGCGTCATGGGTCGTGACAATGATCGGCCATATTAGATCTATCGGAATGAAATGATGAACGAGCTAACCGACCTGACCGGCAATGGCCCCCTATCGCGCTTTCGGGTATTGGATCTGACACGTGTTCGGGCCGGACCAACGGCCGTGCGGCAGCTGGCCGACTGGGGCGCCGATGTCATCAAGCTGGAGGCACCACCTAGCCCCGGCGAGGGTGAGGGCATGGGCGGGCCCCGCCACGGACCGGATTTTCAGAATATTCACCGCAATAAACGCGGCATGACTTTGAACCTGAAGTCCGAGGGCGGCATGGATGTGTTCCGCCGACTGGTGGCGGAGGTTGATGTGGTGGTGGAAAATTACCGCCCCGATGTGAAACACCGCTTGGGCATCGACTATGACAGCCTGAAAGCGATCAATCCGGGCCTGGTTTATGCCTCCATCTCCGGCTTCGGCCAGGATGGCCCGTACGTGGGACGGCCCGGCTTCGATCAGATCGCCCAGGGCATGGGTGGGTTGATGTCCATCACCGGTGTGCCCGGCGAAGGTCCCATGCGGGTCGGTATTCCCGTGGCGGATCTGACGGCGGGCATATTCTGCGCCCAGGGGATTTTGATCGCCTTGCTGGAGCGGGAGGTATCGGGCCAGGGGCAGTGGGTCAAATCCTCGTTGCTGCAATCACAAATTGCCATGCTGGACTTTCAGGCGGCGCGCTGGCTGCTGGCCGAAGATGTCCCGCAGCAGGCCGGCAACAACCATCCCACGTCAATTCCTACGGGTGTTTTCAAGACTTCCGACGGCCATATCAATATCGCCGCGTCCGGCGCCGCCATTTATGCACGCCTTGTGGAGATCCTGGGTGATCCGGAATTGGGCACCGATCCGCGTTTCGCCGATGGCGACGCCCGCTCAAAGAACCGCGATGCGGTCAACGCGCGTATCGAAGCCATCACGATCAGCAAATCCAGTGATGAATGGGTCGATATCCTGAACGAAGCCGGCGTACCCAGCGGCCCTATTTATGCCATCGATCAAGTCTTTGCCGATCCGCAGGTCCAGCACCTTGGCATCGCCCAATCGATCGAGAACGCAAATTTAGGTCCGCAAAAGGTGGTGGGCCAGGCAGTGGAGCTGAGCCGGACGCCATCGGCGATCCGCATGGCGACACCTGAATTGGGTGAACACACGGATGAAATTCTTGGCTCCCTTGGCCTGGCGCCGGAGGAGATCACGGCCCTGCGCGAGAGCGGCGCCATATGACGGAGGCAACCATGAAGTCACTCGCCAACCTGGCCGACGATCTGGCGGCGGGACGAACCACCAGCGTTGACCTGACCGAGGCCGCGCTGGCCCGCATCGATGACCCGGCGGGCGAGGGCTCCCGAGCTTTTATCAAGGTCTATCACCAGGCGGCCATGGACAGCGCCAGGGCGTCCGATCAGGCCCGGGCCCACGGCGTGGTGCCGTCCCCCCTGGCCGGTATCCCGGTCTCCATCAAGGATCTGTGCGATGTGGCCGGCGAAGTGACCCTGGCCGGCTCCATCGTGCGTCAGGACGCGGAACCGGCCCAGCAGGACGCCCCGACGGTGGCGCGTCTGCGGGCTGCCGGCGCCATCATCGTGGGCCGGACCAACATGGTCGAATTCGCCATGGGTGCCCTGGGCACCAATGCCCATTACGGCACGCCGAAAAATTTCTTCGATCGCGCCACGGGGCGGGTACCGGGCGGTTCCTCCTCGGGCGCCGCCGTTTCGGTCACGGACGGCATGGCCGCCGCCGCGTTGGGAACGGATACCGCCGGCTCGGTACGGATCCCGGCGGCGTTATGCGGCATGGCGGGGTTCAAGCCGACGGCGCAACGGGTGCCGAAGGATGGTATTTATCCGCTATCCCGGACGTTGGATTCCGTTGGGCCATTAGCGCCGACCGTGGCCTGTTGCGCCCTGGTGGACGCGGTCTTCGCCGGTGAGGCGCCGCCCGAACTAAGCACCATGCCCTTACGCGGATTGCGGTTCGCGGTGCCGAAACATCTGGTGCTTGACGATATGGACGAAGCGGTCGCCGGTGCTTTCGAGCGCTCCTTGGAAAAACTGTCAGAGAATGGCGCCCTGATCGATCATATCGACTTTCCGGAGCTGGCCCGGATGCCGGTCATCAACCGTATCGGCGGGTTTTCCACGGCCGAGGCCTATACCTTGCACAGGGAGGTCCTGGACCGGGCCGGCAATCAATACGACCAGAACGTCGCCGCGCGCATTCGCCTGGGCGAGGCCTGGAGCGCCGCCGACTATATCGACCTGACCGATATCCGGGCCGACATGATGCGGGCGGCGCATGATCGATCGGCGCCATACGATGCGGTTATCATGCCGACCACCCCGGTCATTGCCTGCGCCATTGATGATGTGGCAGATGGCGAGGCCTGGAATACCATGAACCGGTTGTTGCTGCGCAATACCCTCGTTTCCAACTTTCTCGACCGTTGTGCCTTGACCATACCGTGCCATGACCAGGGTGAGGCGCCGGTCGGCCTGATGCTGATGGGCGAGGCCATGGCGGACCATCGGTTGCTGGAAGTCGGTCTGGCGGTAGAGGACTGCGTTGCCCCGGACCTGGCGTGAATGATGACCCGGCGGCCTTCATCGCCGCCAACACGGAGATCCAAAGTACCCAGCTTTTGCCAGAGATTCGCCTCCACCTCGCCTCGGAAAACATGGCGATCTGGCAGATGAATGACGAGGAACGGTCGGCGGCCGGCGTGCCCTTGCCTTATTGGGCCTTTGCCTGGGCCGGCGGTCAGGCCCTGGCCCGTTATCTGCTTGACCACCCCGAAACAGTGGCGGGAAGAAAGCTGTTGGATGTGGGCGCGGGCAGCGGTTTGGAAGCCATCGCCGGGGCCATGGCCGGGGCCACTGTCATCGCGGCGGACACGGACCCGTTTGCCGTTGCCGCGACTGAAATGAATGCAAAATTGAATAACGTGTCGGTGCACGCCACGCCCGATGATCCCGTTGGTCAGAGCGGCGATTGGGATCTTGTCATGGTCGGCGATCTGTTCTTCGAGCAGCCCCTGGCAAAACAGATGGAGGCGTGGCTGCGCGGTCTGCTGGCCGCTGGGGTCGAGGTTCTGATCGGTGATCCTAAACGGACCTATTTGCCCAGAGAAGGTCTGGAAAAAATAACCACTTATGCCGTTCCCACCACATCCGCCCTGGAAGATAGTGATTTACGCAATGCCAGTGTCTGGCGGATGGTCGATCTTTGAATTATGTTGGCCGTAGTGGTGTCTTGCGCACCACGATTCTTTAGAGTCTAGTTTGTTTTTAAGGTCCTCCAAAAATGACGTTGATCACCAGCAAGATCCAAACCCGCTCACCGGAATTTCAGGCCAACGTGGCCCATATGGAAGAAAAGCTCGAAGCACTTCGGGCTGCCGTGGCGCATGTGAAGCTGGGGGGCGGCGAACGCTCCCGCAAACGCCATGTGGACCGGGGGAAACTGCTGCCCCGGGAACGCATCCGCTCGCTGCTGGATCCCGGTGCGCCGTTTTTGGAATTGCAGCAACTGGCGGCGTGGGAGCTGTATGACGAGGATATTCCTTCGGCCGGCGTGATCACTGGCATTGGCCGGGTCTCGGGCCGGGAATGCCTGATCATCGCCAATGACGCCACGGTCAAGGGCGGGACTTATTATCCCATGACCGTGAAAAAGCACGTGCGCGCCCAGGAAGTGGCGGAGCAGAACCATCTGCCCTGTATCTATCTGGTAGATTCGGGCGGCGCCAATCTGCCCGAATGGCCGGATGTTTTTCCGGACCGGGATCATTTCGGGCGGATATTCTTTAATCAGGCCAACATGTCCGCGAAGGGTATCCCGCAAATCGCCGTGGTGATGGGGTCGTGTACCGCCGGTGGCGCCTATGTGCCCGCCATGTCGGACGAGAGCATCATCGTCCGCGAGCAGGGCACGATCTTTCTGGGCGGCCCGCCCCTGGTCAAGGCCGCCACGGGGGAGGAAGTCTCGGCCGAGGACCTGGGCGGGGCAGACCTGCATTCCCGCACCTCCGGCGTGACGGATCATTACGCCATGGACGACCGCCATGCCCTGGCCATCGCGCGGCAAATCGTCTCCAATCTAAACCGGGTCAAACATTGCTCCTGGGATGTCCAGACGCCGCGCCCTCCGGTATACGATCCGGCGGAACTGTACGGCGTATTACCGCAAGACGTGCGCCAACCTTATGACGTGCATGAAGTTATCGCCCGCATTGTTGATGGTAGTGATTTTGACGAATTCAAGCGTTTGTACGGCAGCACCCTGGTCTGTGGGTTTGCACATATCTGGGGCTATCCGGTGGGTATTGTCGCCAACAACGGTATTCTGTTTTCAGAATCGGCCTTGAAAGGCGCGCATTTCATAGAGCTTTGCAGCCAGCGCAATATTCCCCTGGTTTTCCTGCAGAACATCTCCGGCTTCATGGTGGGGCAAAAATACGAAGCGGGCGGCATTGCCAAGGACGGCGCCAAGCTGGTGACGGCGGTATCCACGACCAAGGTGCCGAAATTCACCGTTATCACCGGCGGCTCTTATGGCGCGGGTAACTACGGCATGTGTGGCCGAGCCTACAGCCCGCGGTTTTTGTGGATGTGGCCCAGTGCTTCGTTGGCCCTGATGGGGCCGGATCAGGCGGCCGGCGTTCTGGCCACCGTGCGCCGGGCCGGGCTGGAGCGCCAGGGCGAAACCTGGTCGGAGGAGGCGGAGGCTGAATTCAAGCAGCCGATCATCGATCAGTTTACCGAACAAAGCTCGCCCTACTTCGCCACCGCGCGGGGCTGGGATGATGGCCTGATCGATCCGGCGGAAACCCGCAATGTTCTGGGCCTGGCCCTCTCTGCAACTTTGAATGCACCAATAGAGCCGACCACCTTCGGCGTTTTCCGGATGTAGGGGGTGAGTATTTAGATGTTCCGCAAGATATTGATCGCGAACCGGGGCGAAATCGCCTGCCGGGTTATCCGCACCGCCCACCGCATGGGTGCCGCCACCGTGGCCGTTTATTCCGAGGCCGATGCCAATGCCATGCATGTGGCCATGGCCGATGAAGCGGTTCTGCTCGGGCCTCCGCCCGTGCAGGAAAGTTATTTGTTGATGGACAAGATCATCGCGGCCGCCCAACGCACGGGCGCGGATGCCATCCATCCGGGCTATGGCTTTCTGTCCGAAAACGCCGCCTTTGCCGAGGCTTGCGCTGCGGCCGGTATCGTTTTTATCGGACCTCCGGCCGACGCCATCCGCGCCATGGGTGAAAAGGCCGCGGCCAAGGCATTGATGCAACAGGCCGATGTTCCCGTGGTGCCGGGCTATCATGGCGATGATCAGGACGACGATGTGCTGAGTGGCGCGGCGGACGAAATCGGCTATCCCGTGTTGATCAAGGCGGTTTCGGGCGGTGGCGGCAAAGGCATGCGCCAGGTCAATGATCCAGGCAAATTCGCTAGTGCCCTGAAGGGCGCGCGGCGGGAAGGCCTGTCGTCGTTTGGCGATGACAAGGTTCTGGTTGAAAAATACCTCGAACGCCCACGCCACATCGAAATTCAGGTCTTTGCCGACCAGCAGGGTAATGTGGTGCATTTGTTCGAGCGCGATTGTTCCGTTCAGCGCCGCCATCAAAAGGTTCTGGAAGAGGCGCCCGCGCCGGGGATGACGCCACAGATGCGCCGCGCCATGGGCGATGCGGCGGTGGCGGCAGCCAAAGCAATTGGCTATGTGGGCGCGGGTACGGTGGAATTCATCGCCGATGTCAGCCATGGCCTGTCGGAAGACGCCTTCTTTTTCATGGAAATGAACACGCGCCTGCAGGTGGAGCATCCGGTGACGGAAATGATCACCGGCCAGGATCTGGTGGAATGGCAATTGCGGGTGGCCGCCGGCGAGCCCTTGCCGCTGTCACAGGACGAATTGGTGATCGACGGCCATGCGGTGGAAGCGCGGGTCTATTCCGAGAACCCGCAAAAGAAATTCCTGCCCGCCACCGGCACCCTGCACCGCCTCCGCCCGCCGATGGAAGGCCCTCATCTGCGGGTCGATACCGGCGTACGCGAAGGCGATGAGGTTTCCATGTACTATGATCCCATGATCGCCAAGTTGATCGTCTGGGATCGCGACCGGCCATCGGCCCTGCGCCGCCTGCACGATGCCCTGGAGCGCTACGAGATCGCGGGCGTTATCACCAACGTAAACTTCCTGGCCGCCGTGGCGGCACACCCCGCCTTTGCCGCCGGTGATCTGGAAACCGGCTTCATCGACAAGCACAAGGATGATCTGATCCCGGCACCGGGCCCCATCCCCGATCAGGCGCTTGCCCTAGCCTGTCTTGATATGTTGCTTGCCCGACAGGGACATGCCGCGCCCGCTGATCCCTATTCGCCGTGGTCGCTAGTGGATGGCTGGCGCCTAAATGATCGCGGCCACGATGAATTATGTTTTGTTGGCGATGATGGCGATGAAATCACGGTGACCGTGCACTACCCTACGACTGGCGGCTACCTTCTGAGCCTGCCTGGCGGTGAAATGCCGGCAAACGGCGAAATTGACGATGGCGGCACCCTGTGGGCGGATCTGGATGGCCTGCGGGTATCGGCCGCCGCGGTCCATGACGGCGACAAAGTCACCATTTTAAGTGGCGGCCGGGCCCATCGTATTGAGCGCCTGGATAAAATGGCACTGCGCGACTTTGATCTGGAGGAAGGCGGCAAGGTAACGGCGCCACTGCCGGGCAAGGTTGTTCAGGTTCAGGTCGAAGCCGGGGCCAGCGTCAAAAAAGGCGACCCGCTTTTGATCCTTGAGGCCATGAAGATGGAGCACACCATCGCCGCCCCACGCGATGCGGTGATCGCGAATATACCGTTCGGCCCCGGCGAACAGGTCGAGGAAGGCGCCGAACTGGTGATGTTCGAGGTTGAGGTCGAGGACAGTTAGTTTACTGCGTGCTGATGGTGGCGTTGGTCGGCCTTGGATTGCCGGTATGATCGCCTTGGTTCAAGGCCAACATCTGGGTCTTTTTTCGTAGCTTTTCCAACAGGCCCGATACCTGCCCGCCATTGCTGCGGATTACCGTGGCGAATTCCGAACGCTGGGCCAGGGCCAGGGATACCCCTTCGACCATGATATCCACGACCCGCCAGCCGTTGATGCGTTGCCTCAACCGCCAGTCCAGTTTGATGACGGAGCCTTTGCCGGGGGCAATTTCACTGTGAACGATGGCGCCGTTTTCGCCATCGGACCGATGACCGATGACGCGCAATTCGGCGCCAACATGATGGCCCAGGCGGCGGCCGTAGATGGCAACGACGTAATCTTCGAACAATTGGGTAAATTCGTCCCGTTCCAATTCGCTGGCCCGACGCCAATACCGCCCCAGGACAAATCGGCTGACGGCCGGAAGATCGAAGCCGCGGCGCAACAGTTTGCGAAATTCCTGCGCCCTGCTGGCTGGTTCCAGGTCATCGCGACGCAAAACGGTCACGGCCTCGTGGGCCAGGGCGCCGAGGAATTTCTCCGGATCAGTCTCGGCCGCTCGCGCGGGCAGGGCGAATGCCGCCCCGACGGTCGCTAAACCGAAGCATAGGCAGGCCAGACGCCTTGTGATCTGTAAACCCATTTTCAATTTCCTCTACCTGCACCGTGGCGGCGACGATTCTTCAATCCTCGACGGCCTCCAGCGACAAGTATTCCGGCAACGCCACGGCCGACCAGCCGTGAAAAATTGTCAGAACGACGCTAAGTTGGTGAAACTATTCTGGAAATGTTAAATTTCTGAAAACGGGGATGGTAAAAATTCTGTAACAAATTTTTCTAATGTATGCGCGAATTCAACAAATTAGACCATCGTGCCCTGAGGGCTGTCCATCTGGAAAAGCGGCAATGGCGTTAATTAACTATTCATTAAGGCAGCCTTGTCAGGATTGTCGCTATGACCGCGATCTCAGCAAATATTTCACAAACCGCGCTTGAGGGGCTAAATCGGGCTAAGGAGCAGGCGACTGCTGCATCAGGGCGCATTGTCGCCGGGCCGCCGGAAGTTAAAGATATCGTCAGCCTCAAGACCGCCGAGCATGCCTTCAAGGCCAGTGCGACCGTGTTTGGCACGGAAAAGCGCCTGCACGACCGCCTGTTGGATATATTTACCTAAGCCGCGACGTTTGCCGCCGCGAAGCCTTTCGGAACGCCAGCCTTGGCAATGGCGCCCAACAATGGCTCGTCGGGCAGGCCGGCGGCGACGATTTCGCGCACTGCCACCAGGGCATCCAGATCCACGCCGGTTTTCAGGCCCATGGCCTCCAGCATGAAGACCAGATCGTCCATGACGATATTGCCCGAGGCGCCCGGCGCGAACGGACATCCGCCCAGGCCCGCCAGGGAGGCATCGAACCGGCGCACGCCCTCGTCCAGGGCGGCGTGAACGTTGGCCAGGCCCAGGCCGCGGGTGTCATGGAAATGGGCGCCCAGGACCACATCGTCGCCCAGATGCCGGCGCAGCAGCCGATAAACGTCGCGAACCTGTGTGGGATTGGCATAGCCCACGGTATCGGCCACCGACAATTCGTCGGCACCGTATTCCAGGGCCTTTTCCGCCGTGCGGACCACATCCGCCGGATCGACCTGCCCCTCGATAGTACAGCCCAACGCCGTGGCCAGGCCGACGGCCAGGGTTACCTTCTTGTTTTCCGGCGAAGAGTCCCGCAATTCAGCGATCTGGCGAAACCGATCCAGGGATTCTTCCCGGCTGCAGCGGACGTTGGCCTGATTATGGCTCTCGGAAATTGACAGCACGAAACTCAATTTATGCAGCCCCGTGGGAAAGCCCCGTTCCGCGCCCCGCAGGTTTGGCACCAGAGCCGAGACGGAAAGGCCATCGTGGGTCAAGGCATCCGCGATGACCTCTTCACAATCGACGAATTGCCCTGAAACACTGGGCGGCACGAAGGAGCAGACCTCGATCTCGCCGACACCGGCGGCGGCTTCCGCCGCGATCCAGGCTTTTTTCTTGTCGGTGGGAAAGAACTGATCAATACCCTGGATGCCGTCGCGCAAGCCGACTTCGCAAACCGCTACATCAATATCCGCTCTCATAGCCTTGGCCTTTCGTCAAAATAAAATCACATTCCATTCATAGCGCCTTTATGTAACGAACCCAAATGAACAATGATCCGGAGTTCGTGAGCTGGATAAGGGGATGTGACATGCGATTGGCTATTCTGACGGGCGGTGGCGATGTGCCGGGTTTGAATTCCTGCATCAAGGCCGTGGTCATCCGGGCAGCCGAGAACGGCTGGGATATGGTCGGTTTCCGGCGCGGCTGGGGCGGGCCGTTGCATTACAATCCCGATGACGATGGCCCCCAGGATCGTTGGTTGCAACAGCTTTCGCCGGAAGTTGTCCGCACCATTGACCGCACAGGCGGTACTTTTTTGCATACCTCCCGCACCCATCCCGGCAAAGTCAGCCAAAAGGATCTGCCGGATTTTCTCATTGGCTCGAAACATGCGGTGCAAATGGGCGATCTGTTCGATTGCACGCCCCATGTCATGGCCGTGTTCGAGGCACTTGGCATTGATGCCCTAATTGCCATCGGCGGCGATGATACTTTGTCCTATGCCGCCCATCTGCACGAACAGGGTCTGAAGGTCGTGGCCATTCCCAAAACCATGGATAACGATGTCTACGGCACCGATTACTGCATCGGGTTTTCCACCGCCATCAGCCGCAGCGTGGAGGCGATCACGGCCCTGCGCACGCCCACGGGCAGCCATGAACGCATCGCCGTGGTCGAATTGTTCGGTCGCAACAGTGGCCAGACCGCCCTGATCAGCGGCTATTTGGCGGATGCGGACCGGACCCTGATATCGGAAGTGCCCGTGGATATGGATCGCCTGGCGGCATTGGTGATGGAGGATCGCAACCGCAATCCCAGCCACTACGCCATGGTGGTGCTGTCGGAAGGCGCCAGTATCGAAGGCGGGGATATAATTGAAGCCGGGGAGGCCGATGCCTACGGTCATCTGAAATTGGGCGGCATCGGCCAGCATATGGGCGATGTCCTGACAAAAAAGACCGGCGTTGCGACGATTAACCAAAGCCTCGCCTATATGATGCGCGCGGGGCCGCCTGATTCCCTCGACCGGATGGTCGCCACCAATTTCGCCAATCTGGCCATGCAGCAATTGGAAGATGGTAATTCCGGCGTCATGATGGCTCTGCGGGATGGCAATTACACCACTGTCGCCGCCAATACCTGCGTCCAGGGCGAAAAGCGGGTTGATGTGGATGAATTGTATGACAGCGCCACATATCGACCGCACGTTCGCTATGCCTTGAACAAGCCCATGTTTCTTTATTGAGCGGTTCCTTTGTTGAGCAACTGTTGAGCAACCGGCAAATTACGTCCACAATGGCGGTGAATTAGGGAGGAAAATTATGAGCAAATTGGACTTGGCGACCGAATTGGGCGCTATCTTGAAGGCCCGCGGCGAAACCGTTGCGGTATCGGAATCATCGACCGGCGGTCTGGTTTCCGCCAACCTTTTGAGCATATCGGGGGCCTCGAAATACTTTCTTGGTGGTGGCGTGATCTATACCTATGACGCCCGCGAACGCATCCTGGGCGTACCGGTCGAGGCCATGAAGGGTCTGCGTTCATCATCCGAGCCCTATGCAATGCTGTGTGCCCGGACCATTCGGGAAAAAATGGATGCGACTTGGGGGCTGGCCGAGACCGGCGCCTCCGGTCCGACGGGCAATCGTTATGGTGATGCCGCCGGCCATACCTGCCTCGCCGTCAGCGGCCCGGTGGAAAAAGTCATTACCCTGGAAACCGGAGACGACGACCGGGAGGCCAATATGTGGGTCTTTGCCAAGGCGGCGCTTGATCTGCTGCAACAATGTATCGAGGAAAAGGGCTGAGTATCATGGATTTCAATGTTCCCAAAGACATACAGGATAAAATTGAGGAACTGGATGAATTTATCGAGCGGGAAATCAAGCCTCTCGAAAAACAGAATATGCAGTTTTTCGACTACCGGCGGGAAAACGCCCGCACCGATTGGGACAATGATGGCAAGCCGACCAAGGAATGGGAAACACTGCTGCGCCAAATGAAGGATATGGCGGATGCGGCGGGCCATTTGCGTTTTGCCTTGCCCAAGGAAATCGGCGGGCAGGACGGCTCCAACCTGGCAATGGCCATGATCCGGGAACATTTGGCACACAAAGGTTTGGGCCTGCACAACGATTTGCAGAATGAATCTTCGATTGTCGGTAATTTTCCACTGGTGCATATGATGTGGCGCTTCGGCACCGATGCCCAGAAGGAAGAGTTCCTGCCCGCGCTGATTACCGGCGGGCGGCGGGTCGGTTTCGGTCTGACCGAATTGAACCATGGCTCGGATGCCACCTATATGGAGACTGCCGCTGTCAGGGACGGTGATGACTGGGTCATCAATGGCAACAAGCGCTTCAATTCAGGTATTCACGAGGCGACCCATGATCTGGTTTTCGCGCGGACCTCGGGGAAACCGGGCGAGGGCATGGGCATCACGGCCTTCATGGTGCCGGTGACGGCGCCGGGCTTCGAAGTGGTGAAGATGGATTGGACCTTCAACATGCCGTCCGACCACGGCATCGTCGCCATCAAGGACGTGCGCATGCCCATTGATACGGAATCCTATCTGGGTGAAGAGGGCGACGGCCTGATCGTGGCGCAGACGTTTTTGCACGAAAACCGCATCCGCCAAGCCGCATCATCCCTGGGCGCGGCGCAGTTCTGTATTGACGAGGCGGTGGCCTATTCCAAGCAGCGCACCACCTGGGGCAAACCACTGGCAACCAACCAGGCGATCCAGTTTCCCCTGACGGAACTTCATACTGAAGCCGAAATGGTCCGGAATCTGGTGTATAAGACCGCCTGGAACCTGGATCAGCATAACCACATGGCGGTGACGGACCAGGTTTCCATGGCCAACTACCGCGCCAACCGCCTGGTTTGGGAAGCTTCCGACCGAGCCATGCAGGTCTTCGGCGGCGAGGGCTATACCCGCAATCAACCGTTTGAGCATATCTATCGCCATCACCGCCGCTATCGCATCACCGAAGGTGCCGAGGAAATCCAGATCCGCAAAATCGCCGGGCATCTTTTTGGCTTCCTGGGCAAGAACAGATAGACGGACGCGCTAAACGGGCAAGTGCGTCAATTGGATCGAAGACGATCCGCCATCAATTCGGCGATCATGACGGTGGTCAGGTGCGTATTGGCGCGCACGTTTTCGGGCATGATCGAGGCATCGATGACCCGCAGATCCTCTGCTCCGATGACCCGGCAATCGGTATCCACGACGCTGCGGGGATCATCCGTGGGCCCCATGCGGCAGGTGCCGATGGCGTGTTGGGCATCGGCGCATTCCGCCATGATCCAGCGGTCCATGGCTTCATCCGAAAGTTCCTCGGCAATGGAAACGCCGCTGTAGCCATAGGTGATGTCATGGCTGATATCGGCCAGTGCGGAATGGTGGCCCAATGCACGCAGGCGGCTGACGCCGTCCCGCAGGCGGGCGAAATCGCGCTCGTCGGATAACATGCGTTCTTCCACATCCGGGTCGATCCCGGCGTCGGGGCTGGTGATGGCGACCACGCCCTCGCTATGGCTGTCATAGACCGCGACACCGATACGCCCCAGATCATAGTCGCCATGTTCATGGGCCCGCAGATTGCCCGCGATCATGATCATGTCATTCTGTTGGGACCCTTCCAGACCGGAGTGATAGCGGATGCAGCAATTGGTATGGCGGTGGGTCAGGGTGGTGGCCCGCGCGGTCGGCTTCAGGCGCAAATTGATCGCCACGATAGGGTGATCCAACAGATGACGGCCCACCGGACGGTCGGCCAGGACCGGGATGCCCAAATCCTGAAGTAATGCACCGGGACCGATGCCGGACCGTTGCAGAATAGCGGGACTGTGAATGGCGCCTGCGGCCAGGATGGTTTCCTTCTCGGCCCGAAAGGTCTGCTGCTGGCCGTCAATTCGAACGGTTACGCCGCTGGCCCGGTTGCGATTGCCCTCGAATACCAGGCCCTCCACCAGGGCCTCGCCAATTATGGTCAGGTTGGCGCGCTCCCGCGCCGGTTCCAGATAGCCGTCATTGGTCGATACCCGGCGGTTGTCGCGGCTGTTGATGGCGTATGGTGAGACCCCGGTGCCTTCCGGGGCATTGTGGTCGTCGCACCAGCCATAACCCAGGGCCAGGCCGGCCTGCATCAGACCCCGGTCAACATGGCCCCAGGCCTCCACCGGGGCGCGGTAGACCGGGATGGGGCCGCCCGTGCCGTGGTAGGGCGCGGCGCCATAATCGACATCATCCTCAAGCTTGCAAAAATAGGGCAGCACATCGTCCCAGCCCCAGCCCGCGCAGCCCAGATCGGCCCAGCGCCGGAAATCGTCCGGGACGGCGCGGATGGCGATCTGGCCGTTGATGGTCGAGCTGCCACCGATGGTGCGGCCACGCCACAAAATACGCGGCTCCTGTGCCGTGGTGCGCCGCGCCATAAGTTTTGGCCAGCGATAATCATCATCTTCGATGGCGCGAAGCGGATTGGGTATCTGAATATGTTCCGGCGTTTCGGCACTGCGAAAATCCGGCCCCGCCTCCAGCAACAGAACCCGGGTCGCGGCATCCTCGCTCAGGCGCGCCGCCAGGGTGGCGCCGGCCGAACCGCCGCCGACAATGATGTAGTCGTACATTGTTTTACAAAAATCTCTATTCCGCGGCCTGTGCCAGCACGGCGGTCAAAAGCACATAAGTGTAGATCTTGGAAATGATCTGCCAGCGACCATCAATTCGCAGGAAATTCAGATAATCCGTGAACAGCTTGGGGCCGATGGCAATCTGCACCTTGACCAACGCGCTTTCGGGGCCGGATTTGTCGATGGATAGAATGAGGTCCCGGCGCACATCGTTTTGCGAGGCGCCCGAGGGGCGGCCGGCGACGCGGGCATAAACGGTCTCCATATCGTCATCCTGCAGGGGGCCATCGGCGGCCGAGAACAAATGGCAACTGGGATGAAACACCGTTTTCAAGGTATCGACGTCGCCATCGTAGAAACCGTCGAAATAAGCGGTCATGGCTTGGGTAATTTCGTCAAAGCTGGTGTCCATCAGACTCTCTCCATTTAATAAACCAGGCCAGGGTATAGGCGGTGTTGGCCCACGGCTCAATAGATGTTGCCACGGCCGGGGATGAAGACAAGAAAATGGGCGGCAACCTCTCGGCTGCCGCCCAAATTTCAGAGTATGATCGTTTCCGTCAGGCGGCTTGCACGTCCTTCAGGAATGTTTCGATCTGCTGACGCAGGCGGTTGGCCTGTGCCTGCATGGCGTCGGAAGCTTGGGCAACCTCGGTCGCCGCCGCACCGGTTTCGTTGGCTGCTTTGCTGACGTCCGAGATGTTAACCGTAACATCCTGGGTACCAGCGGCCGCTTGTTCCACGCTGCGGGCGATCTCGTCGGTCGCCGCACCCTGTTCCTCGACCGAACTGGCGACCGAAGTGGCGATGCCGTTGATTTCGTCGATCACCGAGCTGATGCTGCTGATCGCCGTCACCGAGTTTGCCGTGGCGGATTGAATGTCGCTGATCTGTTTGGCGATATCCTCGGTCGCCTTGCTGGTCTGCGTGGCCAAGTTCTTGACCTCACTGGCCACGACGGCAAAGCCCTTGCCGGCATCGCCAGCCCGGGCAGCCTCGATTGTGGCATTCAAGGCCAACAAATTGGTCTGCGATGCGATATCGTTGATCAGGTCGACAACGTCACCAATGCTTTGTGCCGCCGCGGCGAGACCCTGTACCTGCTGCGAAGCATGCTCCGCCTCGGTGACAGCGTCTTGCGAACGGGAGGCGGAATTGGCCATTTGCCTGGAAATCTCGGCGATCGAGGACGACAACTCGCTGGCCGCCGTGGCGACGGTTTGAACGTTGGTCGCGGCCTGCTCGGCTGCCGCTGCGACCGTGGCCGAGCGTTCGTTGGTCTGATCCGCGGTTGACGACATTGTGGATGACGATGCCTGCATCTGCTCGACCGTGGAGCCGACCACCTGCATGGCTTCGCCAACATCGCCGTCGAAAGTACTGACCAATGCTTCCATCTTGACGCGGCGGGATTCTTTCGCCTCGTCCTCTCTCCGCTGTGCCGCGGCCAGTTCCTCGCCCTTGATCATGTTGTCCTTGAAGACCTGGACAGCACGGGCCATATCGCCGCTCTCGTCCTTGTTCTCCAAGGCCGGGATTTCGGTGGTAAGATCGTTATCAGCCAGTTGCCCCATAGCGCCGGTCATGTCGTTGACGGGCCGGGTGATGGAACGAATGGTGAAGAATGCGATCGCCGCGGCAAGCAAGACACCGGAGATCATGATGATCCACTGCATGATCAGCAGACCCTTGATTTGTGACGCGTTTTCCGCGGCATCCACCGTCAGCAGACGCTTTTGATTATCAACCATGCCGCCGGTACGCGAGCCGTCTTCGGCCTTCGGACCTAGAAGCGAGGTCAACAGCTTGCCGGCACGGGGCGCGGCCTGGGTGATCAGCAGATAGTTGGCCATATTCCATTTCTTGGACGCCCGGATGGCGAACATCTTGGGCGGCAGGGGCAGGAATTTTGTCCGTGCGGCGTCAAACTTGTTGAAGCTGGCCAGTTGCGCGGCGGTCAAAAGATGTTTGTTCTCTTTCAGGTGACCAAAACGCAGGGCGTTTTTCTTCCACATGACGTGGAAAGATTTTTTGAATTTTGGATTGCCCGTCAACAGAAAGGCCCGGATCGAGGCAAGGC
>JABIRL010000081.1 GCA_018667855.1 Rhodospirillaceae bacterium | reverse complement strand
GGTTCGTCAGGCTTTACCGGCAGACTTAGGTTTTCGGTCCGGCGAGATTCTTGTCCGGCGAAAGCGATCTCCCAAATCCACAGGGCGCCACAGGGCAATGTGGCATTTTGCATGGTCCGAGCACCGCGTTTGGCCCGGTATTCGGGCTCGGTCAATTCCAGCAGGTTGCGGCCGGTCAGCTCGACACCGATGATCTCCCGCATCATGGTGCCGGCCAGGCGAAAAATAATTTCGGTCTCCGAAATGACATCAACCAAGCACACGTACGGTAATATCCCACTGATATCCTCCAGCCGCATATCCGATCGTTTCGGCAATAAACCATCGCCGCGCCAGGCAACCCAGGCATCCGCCAAATTTTGACAGTTACCGGTGAGAGGATGCAGGTCATCTAATTTCATGGCTGAAACATCGCTGGAAAATTCACATCACAAATTTACCAAAATACAACATATGAAATAGTATCGTTTGCACACAATACCAGCAAGCACGGCATATAGCGTAAAGTTGATCCACGCTTGATGTGAATTTCGCCTATATCTGCTTTAGAATCGTTTGCAAGTTATAGCTGCGACCGTTGATACCGTAAGATAGATGGAGCCCGGATATGCTGAAGAAACATACAATTTTGACGGCCTTGGCATTGGCCACGGCACTATTCATGGCCGCACCTGCTATGGCGGCGGATGCGATCTACTCCAACTGGCTGGGCAAGGCGATCGGAGGCTATGACCCCGTGGCCTATTTCACGGCCCACAAGCCGGTGGAAGGCAGCGGTGATTTCACCGCCAAATGGAAAGGCGCGACCTGGCGGTTCGCCTCGGCCGAAAATCGCGCCAAATTCACCGCCATGCCGGAAAAATACGCGCCGCAATATGGCGGCTACTGCGCCTATGCGGTGGCCAATAACAGCACCGCCAAGATCGATCCCGAAGCCTGGAAAATCGTGGACGGAAAGCTGTATCTGAATTATTCCAAGGATATCCAGAAAACCTGGGAAGCCGACCAGACGGCATTTATTATGGCCGCCGACAAAAACTGGCCCGGTGTTCTGAACTAGATCAAACTGCAATAAATTGGAATCAATTTTGTGCAGATAATTTGATCTATTCTAAGGATTTAGAGCAACTTAGCTGCGTTCGAATGAACGCAGGTTGCTCTAGGCGCCATCTGTCACGGCGCCAAAGGCAACGTGAGGCGCGCCGACAAGCCGCCCATGGCGGCGTCCCGCAGGCTCAATTCGCCCTGATACAGCGCCGCCATATCGGCAACGATGGCCAGGCCGAGGCCGGATCCCGGTTTGCTTTCGTCCAGACGGGCGCCACGGTTTAAAACCTCTTCCCGCTGGGCGGGCGGCAGCCCCGGTCCGTCATCGTCGATGGCGAACAGAACGCCATTTTCCTGCGCGGTAGCCGTCACCATGATGCTGCTTTTGGCCCACTGACAGGCGTTCTCCAACAGATTTCCCAGCATTTCCTGCAGATCCTCCTCTTCGCCGGCGAATGCCAGGTGGTCCGCCACATCCAGGTTGATGGTTACGCCGCGTTCTTGATGCAGGCGGTTCAAAACCCGGACCAGGCCCTCCAGAACCGGCGTGATATCACAGCGGGCCCCCAGAACGCCGGCGGCTGCGGCGGTACGGGCGCGGGAGAGGTGACGGTCGACCTGACGGCGCATCTCAACCACCTGGTGGCGTACGTGCCGGGCCAGGGCGCCTTTATTCTGGTCCGCCTCGTTCGTCAGTACGGCAAGAGGTGTCTTCAGGGCATGGGCCAGATCACCGGCATGGGCCCTGGCGCGGGAGATAACGGCGGCCTGATGGCCCAGCAGGGTATCGATTTCGTCCGCCAGGGGCTGAATTTCGCTGGGAAATGCGCCTTGCAGCCGATCCGCCCGACCGGCCCGGATATCGCCCAGGGCCCGGCCGATCCGTGCCAGGGGCCGCAGGCCGATTTGTACCTGCAGGACCATGGCCGCGATCAAACCCAGCCCCAGGATGGCAAGCGCCACGGCCAATAGGCGGTCGAACCGGGCGATATCCGCCGCCACCGCGGCGCTGTCGCCGGCCAACTGGAACAGGAATGCCCCTTCGACGCCCGTCAACGTCAACGACCGCGCCGCCAGGCGAAGTCCGGCGCCGTTGGGGCCGGCGACATCGTCATAGGATATGCCGCCGCCGGCAGGGGAACTTTCTGTCGCTGGCAGCGTGCCATCCCAAAGAGAGCGGGAGCGCAGGACCGGACCATCGGGGCCTGAAATCTGCCAATACCACCCCGACAGCGGTTGTTGAAAACGCGGGTCCGGCAGGGGCCGGCGCAGACTGGGGCCGCCTTCATCCCGCCATTCACTGGCCGCGATGACGCCTTCCAACTGGGCCGCCAGATTGCCGTCAAAGCCGCGCCGGACCTGATCGGCGAACAGGGCCGACAGCACCGCCCAAGCGGCGATCAGCGCCACGGCGCACCACAACGCCGCCATGGCGATCAGACGCAGCCGTAGGGAGCCGCCCTTAGCCGGCATCGGGCACCGCGAGGCGATAGCCGAGACCGCGCACGGTTTCGATCAATTCGGCGCGTGTCTTGCGCCGCAGGCGGCCGACGAAGACTTCGATGGTATTGGAATCCTTGTCGAAATCCTGCTCATACAAATGCTCCACCAGTTCGGTGCGCGAAATGACCTTGCCCTGGTGATGCATCAGATATGACAGCAGGCGAAATTCCAGCGCCGTCAGGGACACTGCCTGGCCGTCCAGGCTGACCTTGGCGGCGGCGATATCGAGGCGCAGAGGCCCGCACTGAATTTCATTGCTGGCATGACCCGCCGCGCGGCGCAAAAGGGCGCGGATGCGAGCCAGCATCTCCTCCATATGAAAGGGTTTCGCCAGGTAATCGTCGGCGCCTGCGTCGATGCCCGAAACCTTGTCGGACCAGCGGTCCCGGGCGGTCAGGATCAACACGGGCATGACCCGGCCAGCTTCCCGCCAGCGCTGCAGCACCGTGATGCCGTCCAGCTCCGGCAGACCCAGATCCAGGATTACCGCATCGTAGGGTTCGGTATCGCCCAGAAAATGGCCTTCCTCGCCATCATGGGCCAGATCCACCGCGTAGCCGGCATCGCCCAGGGCGCCGCGCAGCTGCCGGGCCAAATCCTTGTCATCCTCCACCACCAACAGCCGCATGACCGCTACCCCCCGCTTAAAACCCGGCCCGATTGGGCATCCACCACCAGACGGCGCACCTGATCGCCGGGCGCCAACAGTTTCAGGCGGTAAATCCACCGCCCCTTGCGGTTTTTCCCCAGATTGGCATCCAGCAGCCGGCCCGGATAGCTGCCAGATATGCGCCGCATGATCGCCTGCAACGGCAACACATCGCCGGCGCCCACCGCATCGCGGGCCCGATCATGATCCCGGCGCTGTCCGTTGCGGGCATTACGTTGCGCCAAGAGAATGTCACCGCCTTGCAGTATTGATGGAGCCCCTTCCACACCGAACGCCGGCGGCAATGCGGCATGGCCCAGTCCGGGCAATGCCAGGGCGACAAGAAGAACACATAGGATGAATACACGTCGAACCATGCGCCATACTAACCCGGTCAAGCTGAACCGTGGGTGAATGAAATTCGCGGGCTGTTCCGCCTCCCTATTGCCATGGCGGCCCGGTGCGGGTATCAGACGGCACATCTCATATTTAGAATGGCGGATCGATCAGGCATGGCGTCCTATCAATACATCTACACGATGCGCGACCTGCGCAAGGTTTTCCCCGGCGGCCGGGAGGTCCTGAAGGATATCACCCTGGCGTTTTTTCCGGGCGCCAAGATCGGCGTGATCGGCGGCAATGGGGCTGGCAAATCCACCCTGCTGCGGGTCATGGCGGGTTTGGAAACCGAATTTACCGGCGAGGCCTGGGCCGCCGAAGGCGTCCGGGTGGGGCTGTTGTCCCAGGAGCCGGAACTGGACCCGGACAAGGATGTTCAGGGCAATGTCACCGACGGGGTGCGCGCCACCAAGGATTTGCTGGACAAGTTCGAGGCGGTCAGCGCCCGCTTCGCCGAGGAAATGACCGATGACGAGATGGCCGCCCTGATCGAGGAACAGGGCGAATTGCAGGAACAGATCGACGCGGTGGACGCCTGGGATCTGGACCGCCATATCGAGATCGCCATGGATGCTCTGCGCTGTCCGCCGGGCGATGCGGATGTGACAAAACTATCGGGCGGCGAGCGGCGGCGGGTGGCGCTGTGCCGGCTGTTGCTGGAGAAGCCGGATTTGCTGTTGCTGGACGAGCCGACCAACCATCTGGACGCTGAATCCGTGGCCTGGCTGGAGCGGCACCTGCACGATTATACCGGCACCGTCGTGGCCATCACCCATGACCGCTATTTCCTGGACAATGTGGCGGGCTGGATTTTGGAGCTGGACCGGGGCCGGGGCATTCCCTACGAGGGCAATTATTCCGGCTGGCTGGTGCAAAAACAGAAACGCCTGGAGCAGGAGGGCAAACAGGAAGAAGCCCGCCAGCGCGGCCTGGCCAGCGAATTGGAATGGATCCAGCAATCCCCCCGGGCGCGGCAGGCCAAAAGCAAGGCCCGGATCAGGGCCTACGAGGAATTGCTGTCCCAGGATCAGGAAGCGCGGGCCAAACGGGCCCAGATCGTCATTCCGCCGGGACCGCGCCTGGGTGATCTGGTGATCGAGGCCGTGGGCCTGAAAAAAGGCTACGAAGACCGGGAATTGATCGACGGGCTGGATTTCAAGCTGCCCCCCGGTGGCATCGTCGGTGTGATCGGCCCGAACGGCGCCGGCAAGACGACGCTGTTCCGCATGCTGGTCGACGAAGAAACACCCGACCAGGGCAACCTGCGGGTCGGGGATACGGTCACCTTGGGCTATGTGGATCAATCCCGCGACACACTGGCGGGAGAGGCCACGGTGTGGCAGGAAATTTCCAGCGGCAACGAGGAGATCGTGCTGGGCAAGCGCGGTGTCAACAGCCGGGCCTACTGCACCTGGTTCGGCTTCCGCGGCGCGGACCAGCAAAAGCCCGTGGGCCAGCTATCGGGGGGTGAGCGCAACCGGGTGCATCTGGCGAAAATGCTGAAGTCCGGCGCCAATCTCATTCTGCTGGATGAGCCCACCAACGATCTGGACGTGGATACCCTGCGCGCCCTGGAAGAGGCCCTATTAGATTTCGCCGGCTGCGCCATGGTGATCAGCCATGACCGCTGGTTCCTGGACCGCATCGCCACCCATATTCTGGCGTTCGAGGGCGACAGCCACGTGGAATGGTTCGAGGGCAACTACGAGGCCTACGAAGAAGACCGCAAACGCCGCCTGGGCCACGCCGCCGACCAACCCCACCGCATCAAATACAAACCGATTTCGCGATGATGGGCAGGCGCAATCTTAGAAATGCGACGTTATCAACATGCTTGGGAGCCAGAGCGCCAGCATCGGGAACAGCAGTACGATGATCAGCACGACGGTGTCGGAAATGCAGAACGGGAAGGAACCCCGGATCACCTGCGTTACCGGCAGGCCGGTGACACCGCTGACGGCAAACAAATTTAAGCCTACGGGGGGAATGACGCTACCGATCTCGATACACAGCGCGGTCAATATTCCCAGATGCACCGGATCCACGCCCAAAGACAGCGCGACGGGAAAATAAATCGGTACAGTAAGCACGAGTATGGCGACACCAGTCAGCCACATCGACAGCGCCAACAAGGTGCCCATCAGGGCAAAGAGGAAGGTGTATTTCGACAACCCCAGCGTACCAGCCCAGGCGGCGATCTCCTGCGGCCAGCCCATGTTGGCCAGGAAGAACTGGAAAATACCGACGCAGCCGAGCAGGAAGAACACCACCGCCGTCAGG
Source organism: Rhodospirillaceae bacterium (assembly GCA_018667855.1). GTDB lineage: Bacteria > Pseudomonadota > Alphaproteobacteria. The sequence continues at coordinate 14,941 of JABIRL010000081.1, read as the reverse complement.
TTCATGGCGCGGCGGGTCACGCCCATCAGTTCTCTGATGAAGGGTTTGCCTTTGAAAATCACGCCATAGCCCAGCGCGTAACAGGCCGCCGCCGCGCCGGCCTCGGTCGGTGTGAAGAAACCGCCGTAAAGGCCGCCCAGGATAATCACCGGCATCAACAACGCCGGCAACGCCTCCACGAATGCCGTCCGGCATTTGCGCCATTCGAAGGTGCCCGCCGGCAATTTGACGATAAAAACCGACACACAAACAATGATCACCGCATCGCTGATGGCCAGCATGATTCCCGGAAAAACGCCGGCGAAGAATAGATCGACGATGGAGATTTCGGTGATAACGCCGAACAGAATTAACGTAATACTGGGTGGAATAAGCAGTGCGATCCCGCCGGCGGAGGCGATTACCCCCGCCGCCATCCATTTCGGATAGCCGCGTTTGATCATTTCCGGGTAGGCGATAACGCTCATGGCGGCCGCCATTGCCGTGGAAGAGCCCGAAATGGCGCCGAACAGCACGGCTGCGATCAGGGTGGCATAGGCGAAACCGCCCGGCACCCAACCGATCAGGGCATCCGCCAAATTGAACAGCCCCCGCACCAAACCGGTTTTTTCCATGAGAAAACCGGCATAGATGAAGAACGGGATGGCAATCAGAGTGTATTTGCTGATGAAGATGAAAAAGGCTTCGAACAGCGTGCCAAAGGTGAGGAAATCGTCAAAAAGCACCAAGACGGCGGCGGACCCGGCAAGAGAAATGCCAATCGGCACGCCAATCATAAGCAGTCCGAAAAGTACCAGCGCCAATGGAAACATGATTAAGCCTCGAAGATCTCGACCAACGGCCGATTAAAAACCCCGATTAAACGTCCGTTGTCATTTCGATTTCGGCGTCGAAATGCTCCCCACGCACGAAACTGACGATGTCCTCGATGGTCTGCAGGAATGCAACAAAGGCCATTACCAGAAAGCCAAGCATCAAAATCAGATAAAACGGCCACAGTGGAATAAGCAGGCTATAGGTGGTCAAATTCCTCTCCCACGCATAGCTGAGGGTGTCCCAACCGGTGACGCCGACCGCACCGCAGAACACCACAATGATCGCCGATACAACAATTTTCAGAATTCCGATGGTTTTGTAGTGGCCGCGCCCATGCAAAAGCTGCACGACCGCGTTCATCACCAGATGGCTGCGCCGTACCTGGGTCACGCAGAAATAAAACGCCACAGCCGCGACCATGCCAACGATGATCGCGTCCTGTCCCCATTCAAAGACGACGCCGAAAATATAGCGGCGAACAATTTCGAGCAGGGCGAACAGGGTCAAAACCAACAACATGGCGGAGCCAAGCCAACCAAGTACCAAATGTATGGCTTCTTTCGCGCGGTTCGAAAATGCGAGGAACCCGTCCATGTCACCCCCCGGTCAGCCGATGTTCCGACCTAGAGCAATTCCGATCAATTGTGAATTGGCCAAACCAATTGGGGCGATTCTAAGTGATTGGAAAAATTGCTCTATTCTTAAAGATCGGAGCATTTCCAATTCGGAAATGCTCTAGCGAACAAGGGGCCGCCAGCGCTGCGGCGACCCCTTGAAGTTTCTTGGCAATGCGGCCGTTATTTGCGGTTTTTCGCTTTATGCAGGTCCGCGCCCTTGCCGTATTTCGCGAAGTACTTTTCGTATTGCGAACAGTCGGTCTTCTCGAGCGCGTGTGAACCCGGCGGGTTAGCCTTCACCAAGGCTGCGGCTTCCGCCGTGAACTGGTCGACCATCATATCACCCTTGTCGTTCACCTTGGTCTTGATCCACTTGTTGGTGGCGCCGCCTTCAGCCTTCTGGATGACGGAAGCTTCGGCTGGATTCAGGACATAGATGCCTGGCGCAGCCTTATCCGTGGTGACGAACTTCGCCAGCGTGCGCGCGTCGTTGCAGTAATTGATGACACGCTGAAAAGGAATGAAGTCGTTCTTGATGATGTCGGTCAGGACGTCTTGCTGATCCTTATTCAGTTTGTTCCACCAACGGTTCGAGACGCCGAACCAATAGTAGTCACCGACGATACCATTGAGGCCCGCAACGGTGAAGTAGGGTGCCTGCTCCTTGGTGGCGTTAAAGCCGCCGAGCGAGGTAAGTAGGCCGTCGATAACTCCGGTTTGCAGGGCCGGCGGCACGTCGCCAAAGGCCATGGCCTGCGGGTTGGCGCCAAGCGCGCTGAGCAGAGCATTTTCCGCCGGGCCCATGGAGCGCATTTTCTTACCGGCGAAATCAGCCGGTCCGATCAACCGGCCCTTCACGGCGCCGGCGCCCATGTACATGCTCAAATGCCCGGCGCCCATGATGGTGATGTCGTGCGCCTTATCGAAGTGCATGGCCAGGTTCTTGAAGGTGCTGGTCGTATCCACGCCGTCGATGGCGCCGACCGTGGTCAGTTTACCCGCACCCAACAGCACGTTGGCAAGGGGCTCGATGCTGGAGGTCTTGCCAAACTGGCCCGTGAGGACTTCCAGATTGCCCTGGGTCAATGCCTTGACGCCCTGCGGGACTGTGTAGAGCGACTTGGCCCAGAAAATTTGTACCTTGCTGCCGGGGATTCTCTTTTCCACCTGTTCGGCGAAATAGACTTCCGCGATAGCGGCCGGATGTGGCGGACCGTTGTGATCCGATGCCCAGCGAAGTTTAACCGGCTCCACCGCACCAGCGATTTGGGTGGAAGCTGCGACGATGGCCGCAGCTAGAAAAGCAGTCGTCAGATTAAATTTTCGCGACATAGTATCTCCCTTTCAACTCGTCCAGACGAAAACGTCTTATTTTGATATGGACGAGTGCGTGCCCAATATTTCCCTGTTCTTTTTGATCTTATGTTGAAGGATTGAGAAGCCCAACCTTTATTTGCCCGCCATGGAGGGTGCCGGAGGTCGTCCGAGAGCCGGTGAGGGAGCAATGGGAATTTCTGGAGTGCTGGTATTATTGAATCTCCGCGGCGGCGACGGGTCAATAGGGAACCGTCCCCTTGAGCATGACCCGATAAAGATACCGGTTTTGAGTGTGGGGGTAGTCGCCATTGGCCTTATGCAGCAGACAACGGTTATCCCACAGTACCAGATCGCCTGCCCGCCAACGGTGTCGATACTGATATTTATCCTGTGTCGCATGCGTCAGTAGTTCTTCAAGCAATGGCAATGCTTCATCTTCCGGCATGCCGATAATTTCTTCGATACGAATGGGATTGAGGTAGAGCGACTTGCGGCCGGTTTCAGGATGCGTGCGGACCAGGGGGTGGACGACGGAATTTGGCACATTCCTTTGCCGCTCTGGCGTCAGGCCCATCAGCTTTCGTGCACTGTGTTTGCTTTGATAGACATGCATACCTTTGAGACTGTCTATGCGCGCCTTGATCTCGTTCGGTAAACCCTCGTAGGCCCGGTGCATATCGACGAATTGCGTGTCGCCCCCGGTATCCGGCAATTCAACCGCCAGCAATACGGTTGCTTTCGGTGGTATGGAATCATTCGAATGATCAGTGTGGTATCCCGCACCCGGAATATAGCGTTCGCCGTTGGCATAATGATCCTGGTTGGAGAGGTAGTGAATTTTTGGACATTCAGGCAGGGCGAAGCGCGTATTGTGCTGCTCGAATATGTCGCCAAAAATTTGGACGGCATTGAGAAGTTTCACCGCGGACAGGTTTTGATCACGAATAACCAACACCGAATATTCAAGAAATGCGCGGTTGAGCTCTTCGCATGTCGCAACATCAATTGGGCGCGACAGATCGACACCCAGAACTTCGGCCCCGGTATGTTCCGTTAGGGGCGATATATCAGGCTTCATTGGTTGCGACCTGTTTCCAGTCTTTCGATGAAGACTACAAATAGTACCACCTAGCAATGATAGGGAGCTATAAAGATCGGCTCAGGGCGCCCTCGGGTAGTCGTGGCAAATAAAGGATTGCCAGTTTGAAAATCGTGCAAATTCCTGGCGCGAAAAGCAATACTAGGGAGCCCGTTGATCCAGCAGGTTATCCAGCCAGTCCGGATCCATCTCGGGCACCGATGACAGCAGCAGTTCGGTATATTCATGGTGCGGCGGCGTCAGGATCTGCTCTTTGGGGCCCTGTTCCACCACTTCACCCTGTAACATGACGACGATTTCGTCCGCCACCGCCCGTACCGTGGCCAGATCATGGGTGATGAACATATAGGCCAGGCCCAGTTCATCCTGCAGACTTTGCAGCAACTTCAGAATTTCCTCCGCCACCAACTGATCCAGGGCCGAAGTTACTTCATCACAGATGATCAATTCGGGCTCCGCCGCCAGGGCGCGGGCGATGCAGACACGCTGCTTTTGTCCGCCGGAAAGTTCGTCCGGAAAGCGGTCGAAAAATTCCGCCGGATCCAGTTCGATCATTTCCAGCAATTCGCGGACCCGGGCATCGCGATCCGCCCCGCGCATGCCAAGGTAAAATTCCAACGGCCGGCCGATTATGGAACTTACCCGCTGGCGCGGATTGATCGCCGTATCGGGCATTTGATAGATCATCTGCAAACAGCGCTTTTCGTCCTTGTTGCGTTTGCGGTGATCGGGCGCCAAGGGCTGGCCGTCGTAGTAGACTTGGCCGCTGCTGGGAGGCAGCAGGCCGGTAATGACTCGGGCGGCGGTGCTTTTGCCGCTGCCTGATTCACCGACAACAGCCACCGTACGCTTGCGGTGGATATCCATGGAAACGTCGAACAGCACCGGCGATTTGCCATAGGCGGCGGAGACGTTTTCGACGCGCAGCAGTGGCGTTTCCGCGTTCGGCTCGTCCAGTAGGTCCTTGCGGAAGGTCCGCACCGCCAGCAGTTCGCGGGTGTAGTCCTTTTGCGGATCCTCGATCATGCCCCTGGTATCACCTTCTTCCACCAGGTTGCCATGGCGCAGCACCATGATGCGGTCCGCCATCTGGCTGACCACGGCAAGGTCGTGGGTGATATAGATCGCGGCGGTGTTGAATTGGCGCACGATGCCGCGGATGGCCGAGAGCACTTCGATCTGGGTGGTGACATCCAGGGCCGTGGTCGGTTCATCGAAGACGATCAGGTCGGGGCGGCAGGCCATCGCCATGGCGGTCATGGCGCGCTGCAACTGCCCGCCCGAGACCTGATGGGGATAGCGAAAGCCGATATTTTCCGGATCGGGCAACTGCAGCCGCCCGTAAAGATCGATGGCATCGCTTTCGGCCTCCGCGCGGGGCATGATGCCGTGCTGCACGGGCGCTTCGCAATATTGATCGATCAGCTTGTGGGCGGGATTAAACGCGGCGGCGGCGCTTTGCGCCACATAGGCGATGCGGGAACCGCGCAGCTGGCGCAGGCTTTCATCGGAGGCCTTGGTCAGATCAACGCCGTCAAACATGATCGAGCCGCCGGAAATGCGACAGCCGTCGCGGGCGAAGCCCATGGCTGCCAACCCGATGGTGCTTTTGCCCGCGCCTGACTCGCCAATCAGGCCCAGCACTTCGCCACGGTGCAGAATGACATCGACCCCATGCACGATTTCATGCCAGATATCGTCGCTGCGGCCCTCGATACGCAGGCCGTGCATTTCGACCAGAACGTCGCCCTTTTGCCCGGTTTTGTCGGCGGTTTCGCTCACCTGATCTAATCCTTCAATCCCGAAGCCTTGTGCAGGAACCAATCAACCACGAAGTTCACGCCAATGGTCAATATGGCGATGGCGGCGGCGGGCAACAACGGCGTGATGTCGCCATAGGTGATCAAAGTGGCGTTATCGCGCACCATGGAGCCCCAATCCGCCGTGGGCGGCTGGATGCCGAGGCCGAGAAAACTCAACCCGCTGAGGAACAGGAACACGAAACAGAATCGCAGACCGAATTCCGCCACCAAGGGCGGCAACACATTTGGCAGGATCTCGCTTCGTATAATCCACCACAGACCCTCGCCCCGCAGGCTCGCCGCCTCGACAAATTCCAACACCACCACATTCATGGCCACGGCGCGGGCCAACCGGAACACCCTGGTCGCATCGAGGACGGCAATGACCATGATCAACGAGGGCACGGAGGTGCCAACGATGGTCAGGATCAGCAGGGCGAAAATAAACGACGGGATGGCCATCAGAATTTCCATCATCCGGCTCAAAACCTGATCAACCCAACCCCGCATGGCGGCGGCCAGAAGGCCGCCAAGGCCACCAATCAAAAATGCCAAAACCGTGGTGATAAACGCCACGCCAACCGTATTCCGCCCACCATAAATCAGCCGGGTGAACATATCCCGCCCCAGATTGTCGGTGCCCAGCAAGTGTTCGTTGTTCCAGGCGTCGTATTCGGAGCCGACGATTTCGGTCTCACTGAAAGGCGCGATGACCGGCGCCATGGCAGCCACCATGACGTAGATCAGGACCACGATCAGACCGAACCAGGCGGACTTCGGCGCCTGCCGCAGATCCTTCCAATAGCGCACGGCGGCAAAGGCGCAGACCTGGACCAGGCCAAGGCCAAACAGTGTCGACCAGGGCCAGGCGCTGGAGCGCTCCCAAAATATCACGGCGATCAGGACGAATTCCAAGGTGACGGTGACGATCACCGTGTCACCGGCCGCCGTGCGGTCAATGCGGTTCCAATAGGTCAACGCCATGACACTGTAGAGATGTGCAAACAGCAGGCCGATTACGGCGCTCCAAGTATCCGCCGCGACATTCTGCAGGAATAGAACCAGAATAAAAAAATGTACCGACGCCATGGCGATGCGGCTGACCCAGGGTGAAGCCTGGCCGCCGAAGGTTGAGGTAGAAACTGGCATGGTCATGGCCCCGGCCCTACCGTGGATGCAACAGGCGCGGATTGCTCATGATCGAGAGCACGTCGGCCAGCAGGTTCAAAAGAACGTAGGTCATGGCGAAGATCAGGCTACAGGCCTGGACCACGGGGATATCCCGGCTGCGAACGGAATCCACGAATAATTGGCCCAGACCGGGATAGACGAAAACCACCTCGACCAGAACCACGCCGACCACCAGATAAGCCATGTTCAAAACCACCACGTTGATGATCGGCGCCAGGGCGTTGGGCAGGGCGTGCTTGAGGATAATGCGGCCGGGACGCAGGCCTTTCAGGCGGGCCATTTCAATGTAGGGCGAAGCCAGCAAATTGATGATCGCGGCCCGGGTCATGCGCATCATGTGGGCTACACAGACCAGGGTTAGGGTAAAGGCCGGCAGCGCGGTGCGGTAGATCTTTTCCCAGAAGCCCAATTCATCGTTGATGTTGGAGATCGCCGGGAACCAGCCCAGGTTTTGCGCCAATATAAGGATGAGAATATAGGCGACGAAAAATTCCGGAAAGGAAATGGAGCTCAACGTGACCACATTGACCGCCCGGTCATAAAAGCTGTCACGATAGAGGGCGGCAAGCACGCCCAAGGTAACGGCAAGCGGAATGGCAATGACCGCCGCGACCGAGGCCAGGAACAAGGTATTTTCAAGACGATAGCCCAGCAGTTCGGACAGTTCCCGCTTGCTGGCCAGGGAGCGCCCGAAATCCCCCTGCACCATATTGAACAGCCAGGTGAAATAGCGTTCATGGGGCGGTAGATCGAGGCCAAGTTCCCGGTTGAACGCGGCCACGGTTTCCGGCGTTGCGGCCTGGCCGAGGATGGCTTCCGAGAAATTGCCGGGTAGCATTTCGACGCAGAGAAAAATTATCAGTGAAATTATAAACAGGGTCAGGAGGCCCAGCGCTAAGCGCTGGGCCACCAGTTTCACAATTTGCGACATGGCTGACTTTGCCTAAGCGCTGTGGATTATCCGAACCACCAGCGCTCCAGAGATTTGTCGCCGTCCATGTCCCAGTTGCCCGCCATCTTGGGGTCGTGATGGACCTTGTCCGACATGGCAAAGACATAGTTGGCAAACAGTGGCACGACGGTGCCGCCTTCCATGTTCACGATTTTCTGCATTTCGTAATACATCGCGCGGCGTTTGGGCTCGTCCAGTTCCGCCCGCGCCTTGACCAGCAGCTCCATGAAACGTTTGTGGGAGAAATGACTTTCATTCCAATCCGCGCCCGTGGCCAAGGATTGCGAGAACATCATATCCTCGATCGGACGACCGCCCCAGTAAACCATGCACCAGGGCTTTTTCAGCCAGACGTTGGACCAATAGCCGTCCGATGGCTCGCGCACCACGTTGATATTGATGCCCGCCTTGGCCGCGTGTTCCTTGTACAAAACGGCCGCATCCACGGCGCCGACGAATGCGGCATCGGCCGCCGACAGATCCACGGATAGGGATGTGAGGCCGGCTTTCTTCATATGAAACTTGGCCTTGTCCAGATCGTAGCTCCGCTGGGGCAGATCGCCGTTGTGGAAGCGGTTGGCGGTAGAGATGGGATGATCATTGCCGACCACGCCATGGCCACGCAAAATCGTCTTCAACAGCACCTCACGATCCAGCGCGTATTTCAAAGCCATCCGCACGTGATTATTGTCGAAGGGCGCCACATCCGTATGCATGGGTATGGTGTAATGCAGGGTACCGGTGACTTCCTCGACCTTGACGCCCTTGCGCCGCTTCAACAGATGCACGGTCTTCAAATCGCAACGGCTCATGGCGTCGATCTCGCCGGTGGTCAGAGCGTTGGTCCGCGCCACCACATCCGTGATGGTCAGGAATTCAACCTCGTCAAAATGGCCGCGTCCCGCCTTGAAGTAGTTCGGATTGCGTTTGTAGGTGCTGCGCACGCCCGGCTCGAACTTCTCCTTGATGTAGGCGCCGGTGCCGACACCGGACTGCCAGTCGACCTTGCCCGAGGCATCCGCCGGCATGATCGCCAGATGGTAATCGCTGACGATGTAGGGGAAATCGGCGCTGCCGCCGGAAAGTTTAAATACAACTTTATCCTTGCCGTCGGCCTTCAATTCGGTGACCGGCGCCAACAGAGGCTTGGCCGCTGATTTTGAATCCTTCCCCCGATGGTAATTCATGGAGGAAATAACGTCGTTGGCATCCATGGTCTTGCCGTTGTGGAATTCCACACCCTTGCGCAGGGTGAAGACCCATTCCGTGGCATCGTCGGAGGCTTCCCAGCCTGACGACAATTCCGGTATCAAGGTGCCGTTGTTATCCACCTCGGAGAGGTGATTGCGCATGGCATAACCTTGTTGAATGATACCGCCGTTGTTGAACGTGCTCGGATCCAAGGTATCCGTGGTGTTGCCGTGGGCACTGCCCATGCGCATTTTACCACCCCGTTTGGGCGCTGCCTGAACCGAGCTGCTCCACATGGTGGACGCCGCCGCCACGGTAACGCCCATGGCCGTCACGGTGGACATGAATTCGCGCCGACTGACCTTTTGGTCCCGGGCCAGCTGTTTCAATTGGTCGATATTCTTCATGTTGCCATTACCGCCCTTGATGTCGCGCGGCACCTTTCCCTGTTCAGTTAATGTATTATTCAACTAAAAAACAAATACTCGCACAAAATACAAAACACAATCGGCCCCAAGGGACGATATCAAATAGAACTGGTCAATTTTTTAGCTAAATGCGATGTTTTTTAGATGAATACTTAATTTCACATCCAGCTTTTTCTTGTTAGCGCTCCCTGCGCCTGATGACAATACTCGCCAATCCCCACCGCCAAATCAAGCCTTTATTGTCTAAATGATTTTCCGCGACGGTATCAACATCTTGGGACTGGTTCCCATCGTCCAATATCCTTATTCTGGCGGCAATGCCGCGTGGGGAGTAGAGCGATGTTGGAAAGTGCCATTGTCGGAAAGATCATGGACGCCGTCGATGCCGGCTTTGAGGAGCAGGTGGATTTTACGGCCGAGTTGGTCAGGTTTCCCTCGCGCCGGGGGCGGGAGCACACGGCCCAGGATTTCATGGCCACGGCCATGCGCGAACAGGATTTATCCGTCGACCGCTGGCAGATCGATGTGGATCAGATCAGCCATCTGCCGGGATTTTCGCCGGTCTACACGAACTATGACAATGCTTTCAACGTGGTCGGCGGCCATCGCGCGGAAAACCCCAAGGGCCGGTCCCTGATATTGAACGGTCATATCGACGTGGTGCCGGAGGGCCCGGCGGAGATGTGGACGAGCCCGCCGTATGAGCCGCGGATCGATGGCGGTTGGATGTACGGCCGCGGTTCCGGCGATATGAAAGCCGGACTGGTCGGCGCCATGTACGCCTTGAAGGCCCTGCGAAACCAGGGCTGGCAACCGGCGGCGGATGTCTTCCTGCAATCGGTGGTGGAGGAGGAATGCACCGGCAACGGCGCCCTGGCCTGTATTGCGCGCGGCTACCGGGCCGAGGCGGCCCTGATCCCCGAGCCCCTGGGCGACAGCCTGATCCGAGCCCAGCTGGGCGTGATGTGGTTGCAGATCAAGGTGCAGGGCATCCCCGTGCACGTGGCCTATGCGGGCAGCGGCTCCAACGCCATCGATGCGGCATTTGTGCTGATCCAGGGCCTGAAGGAACTGGAAGTGAAATGGAATGCCCAGCGGGTGGACCAGCCCCACTACGCCGACCATGACCACCCCATCAATTTTAATGTGGGCAAAATCGAAGGTGGCGACTGGGCCTCTTCCGTGCCGTCGTGGTGTGTCTTTGATCTTCGCGTCGCGGTCTATCCCGGCGATGATCTTGCCGCCCGTCGGGCCGAGCTGGAAGACTGCATACACCAGGCCGCCAGCCAGGATGCCTTTCTGCGCAACGCCCCGCCGCAAGTCACCTATCATGGCCTGATGGCGGAAGGTTATACCCTGCATGATGCCGACGAGGCGGAAGCCGCCCTGGGCCGGGCCCATAGGGAAGCCTATGGCGCGCCGCTGCCGGTGGTCGCCACGACGGCAACCACGGATGCGCGCTTTTTTGGCCTTTATGCCGACACGCCGGGGCTGGTCTATGGCCCGCTGTCGGATGCCATTCACGGCTTTGACGAGCGGGTCAATCTGGAATCCGTACGGCAAAATACCCAGGCCATGGCCCTGTTCATCGCGGATTGGTGTGGGTTGGAAGACATCTGAAGAAATCTGAAAACTAGGGGGAGTTTGAAAATATGCAGCCCGATATCGAAATCGCCCGTCAGGCGACCGCCCTGCCCATCGAACAAATTGCCGAGAAACTGGGCATTCCCGGCCAGCATCTCTACCGCTACGGCGCCGACAAGGCCAAGGTGGATCTGGATTACATCGCCTCTTTGGATGATCAACCTGACGGCAAGCTTATCCTGGTCACCGCCATCACGCCGACGCCGGCGGGCGAGGGCAAGACCACCACCACCGTGGGTCTGGGCGATGCCCTGAACCGGATCGGCAAGAAAACCGCGATCTGTCTGCGAGAGCCAAGCCTGGGGCCGTGTTTCGGCACCAAGGGCGGGGCGGCGGGGGGCGGCTTTGCCCAGGTCGTGCCCATGGAAGATATCAACCTGCATTTCACCGGCGATTTTCACGCCATCGGCGCCGCCAATAATCTGCTGGCCGCCATGCTGGACAACCATATCTATTGGGGCAATGACCTCGGCATTGATGCCCGCCGGGTATCCTGGCGCCGGGTCGTCGATATGAATGACCGGGCGCTGCGTTCCATCGTCGCCAATCTGGGCGGCGTGGCGAATGGCTTTCCCCGTCAGGAAGGCTTCGACATCACCGTCGCCTCGGAAGTCATGGCGGTGTTCTGTCTGGCCAGCGACAGTGACGATCTGCACCGCCGCCTGGGCAACATCGTGGTCGCCCAAAACCGCGCCCGGGAAGTGGTCACGGCACGGGAGCTAAACGCGGACGGCGCCATGGCGGCGTTGCTGAAAGACGCCATTCAGCCCAACTTGGCCCAGACCCTGGAAAACAACCCCGCCTTCATTCATGGCGGACCGTTCGCCAACATCGCGCACGGCTGCAATTCCGTGATCGCCACCAAGGCGGCATTGAAAATGGCCGACTTCGTGGTCACCGAGGCGGGCTTCGGCGCCGATCTGGGCGCGCAGAAATTCTTTGATATCAAATGCCGCAAATCCGGCTTGCGCCCCGATGCGGTGGTCCTGGTCGCCACCGTGCGGGCCCTGAAAATGCATGGCGGCGTCGCCCGTGATGACCTGGGCAAGGAAGACATTCCGGCCTTGCAGCGCGGCCTGGAAAACCTTGGCAGGCATCTGGACAATGTAGCTCAATATGGCGTCCGTGCCGCCGTCGCCATCAATCAGTTTACCGCCGACACGGACGGCGAGATGGCCGCCATTCGCGATTATTGCGGGGCCCGTGGTGTGGACGCTTTTGATTGCAGCCACTGGGCCGACGGCGGCGCGGGCGCCGAGGGTCTGGCCCGCAAGGTCGCCGAGCTGGCGGAATCGGGCACCTCGGAATTCCAAACGCTCTATGGGGACGAGATGCCTTTGTGGGAAAAGGTTCAGACCATCGCCCGGAAAATCTATCACGCCGACGATATCAGTGCCGAACGCGTGGTCACGGAACGCTTCAAACAGTTGCAGGATCAAGGCTACGGACATCTGCCCATCTGCGTGGCCAAGACCCAGTACAGCTTCTCCACCGACCCCAACCTGAAAGGCGCGCCGTCGGGCCACAACCTTTCTATTCGGGAAATCCGTTTGGCGGCCGGCGCCGAATTCCTCGTTGTGGTTTGCGGCGATATCATGACCATGCCCGGCCTGCCCAGGCGCCCGGCTGCCGAGGTGATTGGCCTGGACGAGGATGGCCAGATAACGGGACTGTTCTAGAGACGTTGCGATGTCCGCGGCCGATCTCCAATTGCGGCCGGCCAAAATCGATGATGCCGCCGACCTGGCGCGGTTCATCGATTATGCCGGCGAGGGCCTGCCGTCCTATTTGTGGCAAAAATTGGTTGAGCCGGGTGAGACACCACTGGACGTAGGCCGCCGGCGCGCGGCCAGGGATGAAGGCGGCTTCTCTTATCGCAACGCCACAATGGCGGAATTCGACGGCAGGGTTGGCGGCGGTCTGATCGGCTATCGTCTTGGTGATGAGCCGGAGGCGATCGAATACGACGACATGCCGGCCATGTTTGTTCCCCTGCAGGAATTGGAAAACCTGGCGCCCGGCACCTGGTATATTAATGCCATCGCCTCCCTGCCCGACATGCGCGGCCGAGGCATCGGATCGGCCCTGCTTGAAGCCGCCGGGACATTCGCGGTCGAAACGGCCAGCCGGGGATTGAGCCTGATCGTCTCAGACGGCAACGAAGGTGCGGTTAAGCTCTATCTGCGATCAGGCTACGACCAGCGGGCGTCCCGTCCGATGGTAAAAGAGGATTGGCAAAATGCCGGCGAAAACTGGTTATTAATGACGAAGTCCCTTTGACGCCACATTTATAGGATTACCTGGGAGATCACTTACAATGCGTATCGGTATTTCACTGCCCGTGCGGGAATTAGGCAACGACATCGCAGCTATCAGGGACTTTGCCCAGGCGGCTGAGGATCTTGGGCTGACCCATTTGCGGGTGCCTGAACAGATCATCCGCGCCGGCAGCGGCCCCCTGCATGAACCCATGACCATAATGGCCCTGATCGCCGGCGTCACAAAAACGATCGAACTGGTCCCCTCGGTGATAATTCTGCCCGCCCGTCAGACTGTGTTGGTGGCGAAACAGGCCGCGACCCTGGATGTGCTTTCGGGGGGCCGCTTGCGACTGGGCGTTGGCATAGGTAATGACGAGAGCGAATACGCCGCCCTGGGCGCGGACTTCCACAATCGCGGCGCCAGGTGCGAGGAGCAGATGCGTTTGCTGCACCAGTTATGGACCCAAGAGACCGTGGAATTCGACGGTACCTGGGATCGGATTTCCGGCGTCGGGGTGAATCCCCTGCCGATCCAGCGTCCCATCCCCATGTGGATCGGCTGCGCCGCCTCTCCCGTGCCCCGTGTGCGCCGCCGCATCGGGCAGTTGGCCGACGGTTGGTTTAATCTTTGTTCGCCAGAGGAATTCCCTGCCATACGCGACGATATCTATCGGGAGGCCGAAGCAGCCGGCCGGGATAGCGCCAGCCTTGGCACGGAAGCCGGCGTCGCCGTGGTCGGCCCCCGCGAACATGAGTGGCAATCCCGCGTTGCCGGCTGGCGAACAATGGGCCTCAGCCATCTCTGCCTACGCACCCTGGGCGGCGGGCTGGAAGGCGACCAGCACATCGAGCGCATGCGCAGGGCGGTGGCGGAATTGCCGGACGTTTAGGGCAACCCGCAGTCAATTGAACGCGACATGTGCTAGGGGAATTCAAAACACGCGATCAGTGCGAGAAAATATCCATCCCGGACCAGCCGCCCAGGTCCAATTCCGTCCGGGTGGGCAGGAACCCGAAGCAGGCCTGGGCCAGATGTTGCCGCCCCTCGCGGGCCAGCATCTCCTCCAATGCCGCATGCAAGCGATGCAGGTGCAGGACATCATTGGCGGCATAGTCCAATTGCTGGGGCGATAGATCGTCCGCCCCCCAGTCGGAGCTTTGCTGCTGTTTCGAGAGATCAATGCCCAGCAATTCCCGGCACAAATCCTTCAGGCCGTGGCGGTCGGTGTAGGTCCGCACCAGCTTCGAGGCGATCTTGGTGCAGTAAATCGGCGTACAGTCGATCCCTAGATAGCGCTTGATCATGGACACGTCGAAGCGGGCATAATGAAACAGCTTGGTCACGCCGGGGTCGGTCAGCATGGCGCATAAATTGGGCGCCTGATAGACGCCCTTGGCAAACCGCACCAGATGACAATCGCCTTGCCCGTCCGATAGCTGAATGAGGCAAAGCCGGTCGCGGTGAGGGTCAAGCCCCATGGTTTCGGAATCGATGGCAACCATGTCGCCAAACGTTATTCCGTCCGGCAGGTCGCCTTGATGAAGATGATTGGCCATTACGCGCCGCCGCTCCTGTCTTGGAGGTATCTTGGAGGACCCAAATGAGGACCCAAATGAGGACCC
>JABIRL010000326.1 GCA_018667855.1 Rhodospirillaceae bacterium | reverse complement strand
CAGGAATTGCGGGTTCAAGGCGAAGAAAGTGCCATTCTCCAACGCCTTGGCCGCCACATCGACGACCCGCTGCACCACGGCCTCGTCATGGTTACCGCCCTCGCGTGCGTAGCCGGCCATGTTCTGGATGAAGTTGAACATGCGCCGGGAGGTTTCGGGCGCCGCAATGACTTCCACCACCACATCCGTAAAGCCCGCCGCCAGGGCCAGGCCGTACATTTTGCGTCCGATCGCCGGGGTGCGAAAGGCATGGATGGCGGAACCCAGCATCGTGCGCCAGTCCATCGGGTCAATGGGATCGAACGCCACCATGAAGAAATCACTATCGATGGCGTGCACCTTGCCGCCCGGCTTCACCACCCGGCGGAATTCACGAAAACTGGCCAAGGGGTCATCCACGTAAACCATAACGTTCTTGATCACCAGACGATCCAGGCTGTCATCATCAAGGGGCAGCGTATCCTCCTGCAAGTGGGTGACGGTAACCCGGTCCGCGAGTTCAATCTCCGCCACCCTGGCCCGGGTCCGCTCCACAAAATCAGCGTTGATGTCAAAGGCATGCACATGTCCGCCCGCGCCGACCCGCCCGGCCAGCTCAACCGACAGATACCCGGGCCCGCAGCCATAGTCCGCCACCGCGTGCCCCGCCTGTATATCAGCCGGGTCGATCAGCTTGTTGCCGCGCGGCCCCCAGACGAATTGCGCTTCATAGCGGTCCAGGCGGTCCGGCTCTATACTAACCCAGTGATCCTTGTAGTAAGTGTCTTCGGACATGGCACGCTCCCGTTTCATTTCGGGCAATTGTAGAACAGATCGGGCTCGGAAAAAAATGGGGAGCGGCGAACCGCTCCCCACATCAACGAATTTGTCCGGCGCTTACCACATGGCAACCGGGTTAATGATCATCTGAACCGTACCCTTGATGCGGGCCTGACCCAGGACGAACATGAACTCATTCACGCCTTCCGCCGCCAGACGGCCGGTGTTCATGGTTTCCAGAATGTAGATGCCGTTGTTTTTCAGCAAATGCACATGGCCATAGAACACCTTGTCGCCTTTTGCCGGCGGCACCACGTCCACGCCCCAGGTATCAGCGCCCACGGCCATGGGATTCACCGTCGTAAGATAAGCGAACGCCTCGTTGTTCAGGCCTGGCTCGCCCGAGACCCATGCCTTGGGATCGGATGCCAGCTTGCCGTCAGTCCAGCCCGTGTGGAACAGGATGACATCGCCCTGGCGAAACTCAACGCCCTGCGCCTTGGCGGCGGCCTTGATGTCAGCCGAGGATATCGCCTGTCCGGCCTCCATGACCTTGACGCCGAAATGCTTGGCCATATCGACCATGACGCCGCGGCCGATCATTGGCGGAACCTTGTCGGTGCCGAGTTTCTTCAGACCGGAGATGTTGACGAAATCAACCGCCTTGTTGCAGTTGTAGTAGACACCGGCTTCACCCAGATGGCCCAGGCCATCAAGTTGCGGGCCAGTACCGAACCATAGCTGGGCGAGATCATCGTTGTAGACCACATCCCAACCAAAAGCGGGCGCCAGGCTGCGGCCATTATGCTGGCCAGGCTGGACGATCTGCAGAGATGTCGAGCGCGGCGGGAAGGCCGGCATATTGGGATCGACAACGATGCCAAGAGGATGGCTCTCGCCTTTCTTGACAAGCTTGGTCGCCATCAGAACTTGCTGCGGCGTAACGTAATTGGCCGCGCCGATCTCGTCATCGGCGCCCCATTTCGAGGGTTTGCATTCCGCCGCCAAAGCGGATGTTGCCGCCAAGGACAAGCCGCCAGCGAAAAGAGCAGTCGTCATGGCCTTCGATAATCTGTTCACAATAACACCTCCCGGTTTTTTTAAATCGTGTTTCGAATTGTATTTTGGATACGCGTTACAGATCGCCGCGATTTGGCGAGATCTTGGGTTTTTCGAATATCGCGGAGCAAACAAGCATGGCGCAATTTTCATCAACAACCAATAGCGGATTGTCGGCCGCCCTCAATTCCGAACCACCAGGACCGAGCATTCGGCATGGCGCACAATGCGGGCGGAATTGGGGCCCAGCAGATAGTCCGCCGCATGGGGCCGGTGCGCGCCGACGACGATCAGATCGGCCTTCAGCTTGCCGGCCCAGATCAAGATCTCTTCATAGACATTGCCGCGCCCGATGACGTGCTGCACATCCGCCGGGTTGTCGAGATGTTGCGCCGTGAAGGCATGCAGACTTTTCTGGGCGCCTTCGAGCATCTTCTTCTCATGATCCTCGGAAAAGAAAGACCCGACGATGCTCATGCCGAAGCTGGGGACGACGGTCACTACGTTCAGCTTGCCGCCTGATTGCGCGGCGGCGGCCGAAGCGGCCTTGAGGACCCGGACCGAGTTGTCTTCGTCATCCAGATCGACGGCGACAAGTATATTTTGAGACATAGGCCTACCTTTTCATCACCCAAGTCAGGTTGTTACCGTTTCAGAAGACCGCCGCCGCCGTTGCAACAACACCACCCCGCCCAGTAATAACAACGCCGGCAGATAAAATACTTCCTTCCAGATGCGTTCGGCGGGCAGCATGACGGCTTTTATCTCGACCGGGTTGTCGCCATAGAAATCCACCTGATTGCCAAGTTTTTCGAACGGCGAGCCCGGTAGCGGTTCCTCCAACAGCGCCTTGCCGTCGTCAACCATGACCAACAGCCCGATCTTTTCCAGCCGCTGCTCCGGACCGGCCTTCTTGCCCAGGGGAATAATCAGACTGGTGCCATAAGTCTTATCGAGGCTGGAAACGTCCGGGCCTTCGATACGGATACGCAGTTCGCCATTCGCCGGTTCGGCCGCGACGATCTTCATGATGTCGGCGCCCGGATGCGTCACGAAAGGCGGCGAGACCTTGTCCAGCCAATAGCCGGGCCGGAACAGGGTGAAGGCGACCAACAGCAGGATCGCGGATTCCCAGATCCTATTGCGCACAAAGAGGTACCCTTGGGTCGCGGAAGCAAACAACATCATGGCGATGACCGCGATGACAAACACAAATATGCCCTTGGCCCAGCCCACGTCGATTAACAGCAATTCCGTGTTGAACAAAAACAGGAACGGCAGCAAAGCGGTTCGAATGTCGTAGGCGAAGCCCTGCAAGCCGGTCTTGATGGGGTCGCCGCCCGATATGGCGGCGGCGGCAAAGGCGGCCAGTCCCACGGGCGGTGTATCATCGGCCAGAATTCCAAAATAGAACACGAACAGATGCACGGCGATCAGGGGCACGATCAGGCCGCTTTTGGCGCCCAATGCCACGATCACCGGCGCCATGAGGGAGGAGACGACAATGTAGTTTGCCGTGGTCGGCAGGCCCATGCCGAGGATCAGGCTCATCACCGCAACCAGCAACAACATCACTAACAGCTGCCCGCCGGCGAGGAATTCCACGAACTCTCCCACCACCTGGTGGGCGCCGGTCAGGGCAATGGTGCCAACGATAATTCCGGCCGCGCCCGTGGCGACGCCGATGCCGATCATATTGCGGGAGCCCGAGATCATGCCGTCGATCCATTCATCGACGCCCTGGCGGAAAACCCGCATGTAGTCGCCCGTGCCCCGGAAAAAGGCCTTGATGGGATGCTGGGTCAAGGCCACGGTAATCATGGCAATGACCGCCCAGAAAGCCGCCAGGGCCGGTGACAGGCGCTCCAGCGTGATGCACCAGATCAGAATGACAATGGGCAGAACATAATACAGCCCCGTGATGGCCGTGGCGCCGGCCCGGGGAAGTTCGGTGATCGGCGCATCGGGGGGATCAACAACCAGATCAGGCTTGCGGGCCGCGAACCACAACAAGATCAGATACATGGCGATGGACAGGGCCACGACCACGGAGAAGGCCGCATCGGGCACCACCACTTTGATCCAACCGAGCCCGTAATAGACCGCCATGCCGAGGAAGGCGATGCCGATGAAACCCCCGAGAAAACCGATCATTTTCATCTTCACGGTCATGGTCGAAGGCGGCTTGGGCAAGCCCTGGAGGTTCAGCTTCATGGCCTCCAGATGCACGATATAGACCAGGGCGATGTAGGAAACCAACGCCGGCACCAGAGCATGTATGATGATGTCCTGATAGCTGACCCCGGTGAATTCGGAAATCAAAAACGCCGCCGCGCCCATGACGGGCGGTGTCAACTGGCCATTGGTGGACGAAGCCACCTCGACCGCTCCGGCCTTCTCGGCCGATAGCCCCGTGCGTTTCATCAGGGGAATTGTGAAAGTGCCCGTGGTCACCGTATTGGCGATGGAGGAACCGGAATACAGCCCGCTCATGGCCGAGGCGACGACGGCGGCCTTGGCCGGGCCGCCGCGCAGATGGCCCAGCAAAGCGAAAGCAATCTTGATGAAGAAATTGCCGGCGCCGGCTTTTTCCAGGATCGAGCCGAACACCACGAACAGAAAGATCAGCGATGCCGAGACATTCAAGGCGACACCGAAGACGCCTTCGGTCTGCATCCAGAAATGCCACATGGCTTTATTGAACGACGCGCCCTTCCATTGCACGGCCTCGGGCAGATATTCGGACGAGCCGAAAAAGACGTAAGCCACGAAGACGGAGGCAACGATAACCAATGGCAGACCCAGCGCGCGATAAACGGAAATCGCCAGAATGACCATACCCATGGCCGAAAAGGTGAGATCGGCTGTGGTCGGCAATCCCGCCCGTACGGCAATGGATTCATGGAAAACCAGCAGATAAAGGCAACAGCATACCGCCAACAGCCCCAGCACCCAATCGTACCAGGGGATATGATGCCGCGGGCTGTTCTTGAACAGGGGAAATGCCATGGCGGCCAGAAACATTGCAAAGGCAAGATGGATAAAACGAGCCTCGGACTTGATAATGATAAAGAAATTGCTGCCCATCAGCACGCCCAGGGTGAACGGCAGGTTGGAGGCAATAAAGATCTGGTAGGCGGCCCAAACGAAGCACATGATCAGGATGAAGGGGCCTTGCCAGTTCGTCGGCGCGCGGGCGCCGGTATCCACTTGGGCAACCAGATCTTCCGCCTGGCTCGGCGTGGCGGCATTCTCT
>JABIRL010000324.1 GCA_018667855.1 Rhodospirillaceae bacterium | reverse complement strand
TGGCGGCCGGCTTTTGCTGGCTATGGTTCATCAACCTGTTCAATTTCATGGATGGCATCGACGGCATTACGTCGGTCGAGGCAGCCTGCATCGGGGTCGGTATTGTCTTGGTGGTGGAAGTCAGCGGCGTGGGCGCGGATCTGGCCTCCCCCGCCGCCATCGCGGCCGGCGCGGCCATCGGTTTCGGCATCTGGAACTGGCGCCCGGCGAAGATTTTTCTGGGTGATGTGGGCAGCGTTGGCCTGGGCTTTTTGCTGGGCTGGCTGTTGTTGTCCCTGGCGGCGGCGGGCCACTGGCTGCCGGCACTGCTGCTGCCGTTGTATTACCTGACCGACGCCACCTGGACCCTGCTGCGGCGAATACTGCGGGGCGAAAAATTCTGGCGGGCCCATCGCTCTCATTTCTATCAAAATGCAGCCGCCCAGTGCGGCGATCATGCCAAGGTTGTTCTGTTGATCCTGCGCTGCAACCTCGTCCTCATCGCCGCCGCCATATGGGCCGCCACGGGCGATGCCAGATGGCCGGCATTGGCCTTGGGCGGTGTCGGCGTCGCGCTTTTGCTATACAATTTCACCACCATGAAAGCGGCGGCAAAAATTCCGGACGAGGCGAACTGATTTTGGGCTGGCTACGGCGCATCAACAAACGTATCGCGGTGGTGGCGCTGCATGACGTCTTCATGGCCATGCTGTCGTTCGAGCTGGCGGTCTGGTTCCGCTATCAGACCTATGGCAAGCCGCAGGATTTTCTGTTTCTGTGGCACGGCACGGCGATCTTCACCGTGGTCTGCTTCGTGGTGTTCTGGCGCATGGGGCTGTATCGGGGGATTTGGCACTACGCCTCACTGTCCGACCTGATCGCTATCGTCAAGGCGGTGACCCTGGCGATCCTGATCTATCTGCCGGTGATGTTCGTGCTCGACCGGCTGGCGAATTTCCCCCGCAGCGCCATGTTCCTGAACTGGCCGCTGCTGGTGGTCCTGCTGATGGCATCCCGGCTGCTGTACCGCTTTTCCAAGGATGGCGACCTGCGGGCCGTGTTCGAACATACCGATGACGGCCGCGTGCCCGTGCTGTTGATCGGTGCCGGTGACGAGGCGGAAGCCTTCATTCGCGGCCTGGCCCGCGACCGCCTGGCGCCATACCGCGTGGTCGGCATCGTTGACCACAAGCACACCCGGATTGGCCGGGATATTCGCGGCGTCACCGTCATGGGCGGCCTGGACGAGGTCGAGGACATCGTCAAACGGCTGGCCGCGCGGGGCCGCAAGCCCCAGCGCATGGTCATCACCTGGTCAAAGCTGGAAGGCGCGGCAATCGGCAGCTTGCTGGAAAGCGCGGAGAACCTCGGCATGACCCTCTCCCGCATGCCCCGCATGACGGAATTGCAAAGTGGCAACGGCGAGCCGAGGCTGGAGGTGCAACCGGTGCAGGTGGAGGACCTGCTGGGCCGGCCACAGCAGGTGCTGGACCGGGACGCCATGGGGGCGCTGATCGCCGGCCGGCGGGTTCTGATCACAGGGGCGGGCGGCACCATTGGCGCGGAATTGGCGCGCCAGATCGCGGCCTATGATCCGGCCCATGTCAGCCTGCTGGACAACGGCGAACATGCGCTTTACCGCATCGACCTGGAATTCGGGGAAAACTGGCCCGATCTCAGCCGCCGGGCCGTGCTGGGCGATGTGCGGGACGGCGGGCGCCTGGCCGTCGTGTTTGAACGGGAGCAACCGGATCTGGTTTTCCACGCCGCCGCCTTCAAGCATGTCCCCATGGTGGAGGAAAATCCTAACGAGGGCGTGCTGACCAACGTCATGGGCACCGCCAATGTGGCCCGGGCCTGCCTGGCGGCGGAAGTCAAGGTGATGGTGCAGATCTCCACCGACAAGGCGGTCAATCCGACCTCCGTCATGGGGGCGAGCAAACGCATCGCCGAGATGATTTGCCAGGGTTTGAGCCTGTCTTCCGCGACCTGCCGTTTTGTCACCGTGCGCTTTGGCAATGTCCTGGGCTCTACTGGCTCAGTGGTGCCTTTGTTTCAACGGCAGTTGGCCCGCGGCGGACCCCTTACGGTCACGGACCCCGACGTTACCCGCTATTTCATGACCACCCGGGAAGCGGTGGAGTTGATACTGGCCGCGACGGCCGCCGCGCCCGCAGGGGACGAGGGCGGCAAGATATTCGTTCTGGATATGGGCAAACCGGTGCGCATTCTGGATCTGGCGCGGCAGATGATCCGTCTGGCCGGCCTGACGCCCGAGGTAGACATCCCCATCACTTTCACCGGTTTGCGCCCCGGCGAAAAGCTGTACGAAGAATTGCTGCATGATGGCGAGGAGCCCGGGCCGACGCCCCTGTCCGGGGTTAATCTGGCGGCGCCACGGGTGATAAATTCTAAGCTGCTGGAGGCCGAGGTGGAGAAACTGGCGGCCGCCGCGACGGCGCGGGACACGGCCCGGACCTTGACCCTGATTCGCCACCTGGTGCCGGAAATGCAAGATGGCCAGGATCATTCGTCGGTTGAAAAGTCCGCCGCTCAAGCGGAATAGACAGGTCGGCTTTGGCGATGGCTATGACCGTGCTATAGGGCCCGCATAAGATTTAGCAGTAACAGGAGTAGATCATGGGAACAGCGTCGGCGGGTGACCTTGTTGTCATCAAGCGTGCCCTGATTTCGGTGTCCGACAAGGCCGGATTGGTAGATCTGGGCCGGGCCCTGGCCGGTCACGGGGTTGAGATCCTTTCCACGGGAGGCACCGCCCGCGCCCTGGCGGACGCCGGCGTGCCGGTCAGGGAGGTCAGCGACCACACCGGCTTTCCCGAGATGATGGACGGCCGGGTCAAGACCCTGCACCCGAAAGTTCACGGCGGCTTGTTGGCCCTGCGTGACAATGCCGAACACACCAAGGCCATGACCGACCACGACATCGGCGCCATTGATCTGGTGGTGGTGAACCTCTATCCGTTCGAGGAGACGGTGGCCAAGGGCGCCGATTTCGCCACCTGCATCGAGAATATCGACATCGGCGGCCCGGCCATGATCCGCTCCGCCGCCAAGAATCACGCCTTTGTCGCCGTATCGACCGATCCCGGCGATTATGCCGATTTGATCGCGGCCATGGCGGAAAACAACGGCGCCACGGACGGTGAATTGCGCCAGCGACTGGCAGCCAGAGCCTACGCCCGCACAGGCAGTTATGACGGCGCCATCGCTACCTGGTTCGCGGCCCAGCGGGGCGAGGCTTTTCCCGACCGCCTGGTGGTCGCGGCTTCGAAACAGTCGGAGCTGCGCTATGGCGAAAATCCCCATCAGGCGGCCGCGTTCTATACCTCCGGCGATCCACGGCCCGGCGTCGCCACGGCCCGTCAGTTGCAGGGCAAGGAGCTGAGTTACAACAATCTGAATGATACAGACGCGGCCTTTGAACTGATTGGCGAATTCGACCCGACCCAGGCCGCCGTTGCCATCATCAAGCACGCCAATCCCTGCGGCGTGGCAGTGGGAACAGATCTATTGGATGCCTATCAAAAGGCCCTGCGCTGCGATCCGGTCAGCGCCTTTGGCGGCATCATCGCCACCAACCGCCCCCTGGACGGCGCGGCGGCGGCGGCAATGGTGGAAATATTTACCGAAGTCATCATCGCGCCGGAGGCGGATGAGGCGGCGATCGCGGCCATTGCCGCCAAGAAAAACCTGCGTCTGTTGCTGACCGGCGGCTTGCCCGACGCGGGCGCGCCCGGCATGACCCTGAAAAGCCTGGCGGGCGGCTATCTGCTGCAATCGCGGGACAGCGGCCGCATTGGCGCCGACGATATCAAGGTGGTCAGCAAACGCCAGCCCAGCGAACAGGAACTGGCCGATCTGTTATTGGCCTTCCGCATCTGCAAGCACGTCAAGTCCAACGCCATCATCTACGTCAAGGACGGCGCCACGGTGGGCATCGGCGCGGGCCAGATGAGCCGGGTCGACAGCGCCCGCATCGCCGCCCGCAAATCCGAAGACGCAGCCGAGGCGGCGGGTTTGTCTGAACCGCTGGCCAAGGGTTCCGTCGTTGCATCGGATGCCTTTTTTCCCTTCGCCGACGGTCTGTTGGCGGCGGCGGAGGCCGGCGCCACGGCGGTCATCCAACCGGGCGGCTCCATGCGTGACGAAGAGGTTATCGCGGCGGCAGACGAGGCCGGCCTGGCTATGGTCCTAACGGGAATGCGCCATTTCCGCCATTAGGCCATTTTCGCCGTCAAGATTATGAAGCTATTGCGGCCCGTTCCTCGCGTACCGGCAGCATGAGCAGCAAGCCCAAGGTGAGAAAAACCAAAATGACCGCGATGCCGGCCCGTTGGCTCTGCATGGCGGCAGTGATCGCGGCCACGGCGAAGGGCGCGATAAATGCCGTGGCCTTACCGCACAGGGCGTAGAGGCCATAAAACTCGCCGATCTTTTCCACCGGCGCCAGGCGTGACAGCATGGTGCGGGAAGCGGCCTGTGCCGGCCCGCCGAAAATCCCGATCATGATGCCGAAGGCCAGGAACATCTGCTCGGCCAGGGTGGTGAACATGCCCTCGCCCGGCGCCGCCTGGGCATATTGGATAAAGAACAGAATGGTGTCCCGCCGGTCCGGACCACCCAGACCGTCCACCGCGATGGAGACGATCCCCAAGGTCGCCACGATCAGGCCGATCACGGACCAGATGATGGTCTTTTTGGAGCCGATCCGGTCATCCAGCCAGCCGCCCACGACGGCGCCGATAGCGGCGAATATGGTCAGAATAATGCCGAAGATACCCAGGTTGGTGGTGGTCCAGCCGAAGCTGCCGGCGGCATAGATACCGCCAAAGGCGAAGACGGCGGACAGGCCATCGAAATAAATCATCCGCGCTACCAGGAACAACATGACATTGCGATAGTGGCGTACCTCGCGCAGGGTTCTTACCAATTGACGGAGCCCCTGGCGCGCCGCCTTGCGACGCCCCATGCCGCTGGGCGGGGCATCGGGCGTGAACAATAACAGAGGCAGAATAAAGATAATCATCCAGACGGCCGAGAAAGGTCCGACGATGCGGTCGTGCTCGTGGCTGGCCTTGTCCAACCCGAACAAAGGCACCTCCGGCAGGCTGAAGCCGCCAAGGATGAAACCCAGCGACAGCAGGCCACCCAAATAACCCAGGGCCCAGGCCCGCCCCGACAGGCGCCCCAACCGCGCTTTGGATACGAGAGAGGGCAGCATGGCATTGTTGAACACCGTGGCGAACTCGGCCCCCAGACTGGCCAGCACCACTAGGCCCAGGATCATCACCAAGGCGCCATCGTCCGCCCCCGGCAGCGCCAGCCACAAACCGGCGCAGGCCAGGACACATAGAGATTGAAACAGCACGATCCAGGGTTTGCGCGGCCCCGAGGCATCCGCCATGGCGCCCATGAGCGGGCTCAAAAGTGCGATGCACAATCCGGCGATGGCCTGGCCATAGCCCCACAATTCCTGCCCCCGTACAGGATCGCCGACCACATGGGAGGTGAAATACGGCGCGAAAATAAAGGTGGTGACAAGCGTGAAATAGGGCTGGTTGGCCCAATCGAACAGGGCCCAGCTGAACCGCCCAAGACGCGGCGCCGGCGGCATCCCCGTGATCGTCAGGTCATCGTCATCGACATCATTAATTGCCATTCACTCAGCCCCCCGCAAATCGAGGGTTTGAGTTTAACCGATTATCAGACGCCGCATATACCGGTTCGCCAAAGCCAACTTGGCTATGTCCATCCCGACAGCTTCAAACTCCGCGATCATGCCATCACTGCGGGCAATGTCATCCTTGTTGGCGGCACACCAGCTTTCCACCGCCTCGGTGCCGCCCGAGCCGTCGGCCTGACTCAAAACAACGGCAGTCAAGGCCCGCTGCTGGTCGCGCAAATCAGCGACAATTGACGTGATGGCCTGACGCTGCCAATGATCCCCGGCTTCCAAGGCCTCGGCCGCGCCGCATAGCCGGTCCAAACCAAGGCGTGCACCCAGGGCAAAATGAGCCCGGCCCACTTCTTCCACGGGACGGCTGCTATCGGCCGCAACCTGTACAATGTCGCAGGCGGCCGTCAACGGCACCAATCCCTCGACCCGGCGGGCCAAAGCTTCGTCAACACCTTGTTTGACCAGGGTCGCGACCCCGCGGGACATTTTCTTTTCTTCCAGGGCACCGACCACATCTTCCAGCTGTTCGGCCAGGCTGACTATGCCGGGGCCAAAGGCCGTGACGGTCGAGTTTATCTTCAACGGTTGCTCCACATTCTGGAGGAACCACAGCGTCATGCGGCGCAAAAACTCCGCCGTTTTCAGAGCAATGCCAGTTTGCACTGTGGTCGATACCTTGTTGTCCAAAGTCTCGATCTCGCTCCACAAAGCCCGCATGCCGAACAGATCGCGGGCGGCGGAATAACAGCGCGCCACGGCCTCGATCGAGGCGCCGGTCTCGGCCATGACGTCGTGGACGAAGGTAATGCCAAGGCGATTGACGATGGAATTCGCGGTAATGGTGGCAATGATTTCGCGCCGCAGACGATGTTGCAGAATGGCGCCCTTGTGGCCACGGCGCAAAGGCCGGGGGAAATATTTCACCAGATCGGGCTCCAGTCCCTTGGAATTCGCCAGATCACTTTCCAGCAGTTTTTCATAGAGCTCCATCTTGGCATACGACAACAGGACCGACAGTTCGGGCCGGGTCAGCCCTTCGCCTTCAGCGAGACGTTCTTCCACCACCTCGTCATTGGGCAGGTATTCCACCTCGCGGTTCAACTGGTCGGCCCGCTCCAGATTCCGCATATAGCGCGCATGGGGTTCCAACAATGCCGGCGCGCGGCTTTCCAATACGCTCAACGCCTGGGTTTGCAGATAATTGTCGCGCAATACCAACTCGCCCACTTCGTCGGTCATTTCAACCAGCAGGCGGTCGCGTTGTTTGTCGGTCATCTCGCCATCAGCGACCACCGCATCGATCAGCACCTTGATATTGACCTCGTGATCGGAACAATCGACGCCGGCGGAATTATCGATGGCGTCGGTGTTCAGACGGACCCCCTTGCGGCCCATTTCCAGACGGCCCAACTGGGTTATGCCAAGGTTGCCGCCTTCGCCGATGACCTTGCAGTTAACCTCGGCGCCATTGACCCGCACGCCATCGTTGGCCCGGTCGCCCACATCCTGATCGTTCTCGGCCACCGCCTTGATGTAGGTACCGATGCCGCCGAACCACAGCAAATCCGCCTCCGCCCCCAACAAAGCGTGGATAAGCTCGTTCGGGGTTACCGAATTGGCCTTCAGGCCGGTCAAACGCTTCAACTCCGGATTCAGCTCGATCGCCTTGGCCTTGCGGTCGAATATACCGCCGCCCTTGGAAATCAACGCGGTGTCATAATCCTCCCATGACGACCGGGGCAGGGCGAAGAGACGGTTGCGCTCCTCCCAGCTTCTGGCGGCATCGGGGCTGGGGTCGAAAAAGATGTTGCGATGGTCAAAGGCCGCCAACAGACGCGTATGCTTTGACAGCAACATGCCGTTGCCGAACACATCGCCCGACATATCGCCGCAGCCGATGACAGTGAATTCCTCGTTCTGGATATCCCGGCCCATCTCCCGGAAGTGGCGTTTGACGGATTCCCAAGCCCCCCGGGCCGTGATCCCCATGACCTTGTGGTCATAGCCCTTGGCGCCACCGGAAGCGAAGGCGTCGCCCAGCCAAAAACCGTAATCGATGGCCACGCCATTGGCGATGTCGGAGAACGTCGCCGTGCCCTTGTCGGCGGCGACCACCAGATATGGATCATCGTCGTCATAGCGTTCGACCAGGGGCGGCGGGATAATGTCCTGACCAGCCAAATTATCGGTAATATCCAACAGACCGCGGATAAAGGTTTTGTAGCATTCGATTGCTTCTTCCTGGGCGGCCTCGCGGCTCAGGCTGGGAGACAGCTGCTTCGGCACGAAGCCGCCTTTCGAGCCGACGGGCACGATGACCGCGTTCTTGACCATTTGCGCTTTCATC
This sequence comes from Rhodospirillaceae bacterium, assembly GCA_018667855.1. Taxonomy (GTDB): domain Bacteria; phylum Pseudomonadota; class Alphaproteobacteria. The sequence goes on along the minus strand of JABIRL010000324.1, from coordinate 7,280 downwards.
AGGCCCAACACCTCGGTGCGGAAATCCTCGCGCCGGTCCGACCAGCGTAGGCCGCCGCGCGCCACCTTGCCGCCGCGCAGATGAATGCCTTCAACCCGTGGCGAATAGACAAAAATCTCCCGGAACGGCCGGGGCAGGGGCAAGTCCTCCACCGCCTGACTGTCAAACTTGATCGACAGATAGGATTTCGGCCCGCCGTCCTCGGCGGTCTGGAAATGATTGGTCCGCAGGGCGGCATGCACCAGGTTACGGAACCGGCTTAAAATACGGTCGTCATCCAGGCTTTCCACCGCCTCGAGACTATCAATAATGGTCTGATCCAGCGTCTCGATCCGGGCCTGCCGACCAGCGCCCAGACCAGGTTCGAAGCGGGCCTGAAACAACGCGGCGATGGACTGGGCGATAGCGTGATTGCGCGCCAGGGTGTCTTCCATATAGTCCTGGCTATAGGCGATGCCCGTTTGGCGCAGATATTTGCATAGACTGCGCAATACGACGATCTGGCGCCAATCCAAGCCAGCCTTCAGAACCAGGCGGTTAAAGCCGTCGTCCTCGACCTCGCCGCTCCAGACCTTCCCGAAGGCTTCTTCGAAATTGGCTTTTGCCGCGCCCAGATCGACGGCTTCGCCGTGCTCCTCTTCCAACAGGAAATTGTGGATCCAAATCGTGCTTTCATTTCTTGCTGTGATCTCGAACAATTCCTCGCCGATCACCCGCAGTCCCATGTTTTCCATCATCGGCAGACAATCAGACAACGGCAGAGCCTGGCCGGGGTGATAGATCTTGAAGCGCACCACGTGGTCGTCTTCTTCAATCATGCGATAGACATTCAAACCCACATCGGCACCGTCAATCAGGGTTTCGATGCCTTCGATATCGCGCAGGGCGATCTCGGCGTTGAAGCGTTCCCGATAAGAGGTGGGAAAGGCCTTGCCATAGCGGTTGGCGAGGCGATTGGCGCCCTCTTCCCCCCAGTGATCCACCAGGGCATCGTAGAAATCATCCTGCCAATGGCGGGCGGCGGCGATCAGGCGCGCCTCGACCTCCGAAAAATCCAGGTCATCGGGCACGCCACCTTCGTTGATGCCGAGGATAAAGTGCACCCGCGCCAAGGGGCTATGGCTGACTTCGGTGTAATAATTGGACAGCCGTCCATTGACGGCCTCGCACAGCAGATTGGAGAAACGTTCCCGCAATTCGGTGCTTAACCGCTCCCGGGGCATATAAACCAATACAGTGAAATAACGATCGAACGTGTCCCGGCGGGCGAATAACTTGAACCGGGGGCGCTCCTGCAGGGCCAGAATTCCGGTGGCGATCCGGGTCAGTGTCTCCACATCGATCTGCCACAATTCGTCTCTGGGATAGGTTTCCAGAATGTGGGTCAGGGCCTTGCCGTCGTGGCTGGCGGGATCCAATCCGGCCTGTTCCAGGGACAGCGCCAGCTTGCGCCGCAAAAGGGGAATATCCCGCGGCGTGCGGTTGAAGGCGGACGACGTGAACAACCCCACGAAACGCCGCTCGCCGATCAGCGTGCCGTCGCTGTCGTAGCGTTTGATGCCGATGTAGTCCATATGATCGGGGCGGTGAACGGTGCCGCGCTCCCCGGTCTTGGTGACCAACAGAATTTCCTCACGTTCGGAAAAGCGCTTGGCCATCAGGACCCCGGCGATCAGGCCAACGCCGTCGCGGCGCGTCAGCACATGGCGCTCCTCGTCACAAAAGACGCCAAGGGAGCTGCCGGGAATGACGCTCAATTCATCGCCGCCCAACTCGCCGCCATAGCCATAATCCCGGCACCCCAGCAGGGTAAAATGATTATCCCGCATCCAGGACAGGAAGGCCCGGGACTCGGTGACTTCGTCCTCGCTTTGCGGGAAACCGCCTCCTTGCATCTGTTCGACGGCATCGTCCAATTGGCCCTGCATGGCTGGCCAGTCCGCCACCGCGACCCTGACATCGGCCAAAACGCCGCGCAGATCGGCGGCAATCTTTTCCAATGCCGCGCCGTCGCTCTGTTCGGCGATCTGAACATGCATGACGGCTTCGCTGATCCCGGGCTTACCATTGGCCACGGGCGGCAGCAGTTCCTGCCGGGCGCCCTGATCATCCCGGCGCAGGCGGATTACCGGATGGATCGCCAAATGCACCTGACAGCCCCATTGGTTCAGATTTCCGGTCACGGAATCCACCAGGAACGGCATGTCTTCGGCGACAATTTCGACAATGGTATGGGCTGACTTCCAGCCATGCTCTTCCGTGCGCGGATTGTAGACCCGTAGCTTCAGCTCTCCCGCATCGCGCTGTGCGGCGAACTTCCACAGCGACAGCGCGGCGCCATATAGATTTTCGGGTGCCGCGGCGCAGATATCCTCGGTCGAGACGCGGGCGTAGAATTGCCCCACGAAATCCTTGATCTGCCCGCATTCCGCGCGTTTGAAACGCTCACCCAGCATATGGGCGACCTGCTCCAGACGGTCGTCCCGCAATTCCCGTGTCTTGCTATCCAGCATAACCAACCCCTCGAAACCCTCACCGGAAAGTGCCAGTCACCACAGCACCCTGATCAGCAGGTTCAAATTCATATATAGGAGCGTAATGGCGGCATGGCGAACATTACGAGCCTCCTAACGGACAATATTCAAACAGCATAATATTTAAAAAGGGTTGCGATTTTATTGTAGATAACCGCGCTTCTATTTTTGAGTATTTCCAAATTGCGGGAAGACTCGATACCAACCTCGTCGGTTTCATGGTCGCGGGAATTTGGAAACAGTTCAGCGGCTGGCGCAACCTGCGTTTATTTGAATGCGGGCGGGTAGCGCTAACTCGTGAGCGCCTGTTGTATCAAGCCGTCCACCTGCTCCGCCATGAAACGGTAGGTCATGGCCAGGTTTTCATCATGGGGATCATTGACCGGCTTTTGGGCCAGCATCTGTTGCAGGAAATGAATGACCGGATAGCTTGGAGACGCGGCCAGTCGTTCGGCCTGAAACCCGTCCAGGGCGGCTTCGATGCGTTCGCTCTGGTCTGATGGAAATGTTCTGTCGACAATGAGGCGAAGGCCGCTGTTTTCATCGTTCGTCCATTGCGCCGCCGTCGGTCCGGCGCGGCCTTCCGCCTGGGCGATCAGGGATTCGATTTCGCCGCGCAAATCTTTCAACTCCAAAATCGCCGCCTCGGTATCCTTGCCGGCATGGGCGGCGACCATGTTTTGCAGAAAATAGACCACCGGATAGGTTTCCGAAGTGGCGAGGCGGTGATAATCGAAATCCGCCAGGGCATCCAGCGCTTCGCTGCGTTCGTTGCCGGCCAGGGTATTGACGGTCCCGCGCAGGCCATGATTGACATGCACCGGCGGGCAAAGCTGGCGAAAATCGCGATCAACAAACCGGGCGATCCGTTGCACGGTGGCGGGATCATTCAAATCTTCCGTCGCCACGGTCAAGTGGTTCCCGAACAGCCCTAAATTCTCCTCGATCGCCCGATGGGAAGCGTCGTACAGCCATTCCAGCCGCGCCGCCAGGGACATGGCGCGCCAGTCCCCATCATCCATTTCGCCCAACAGGGGCGCGGCGGGCCGGGTAGGATCGTAAAGTTCGGGCGCGGCAACCGCGTCCCGATCCGCAACCTCCACATAGCCGTCCCATAGCAACGGATCGGCCAGGGCGGCCCGCTCCAGCGAGGCCAGGCAGTCGTCACGCCGGCGGCGCACATGAATGACTTTCAAGTCGCCGCCAAAGACCTTGTGCAGAACCGGCAAGGCAAAATTGAAGGTATTGCCGGCGACAATATCCGCATCCCACGAACGGCAAACTTCCTGCAACCACTCATCATCGCCCTTCAGGTACTTGGTCACGGCCGAAAATCCGCGAAAACTGCCGCCATCGTGATGCACGGTGGCCTGCTGGCCGTTCGCCTCATGCAAACCGGCGACCAGATTGGCAACCGATCGGGTGCCGTCACGGCCCGCACCGAGGATCAGGAGTTTCGGCGGTTTGTTGACGCGGGTTTCCTCGTGCATTTCGCCGGCCAGGTTCTCGAACTGGGGGCTGAACCGCACCGAAGGGTGGAAATGGCTGCGCCAGTCATCGAAGGTCTGAAACAGATTGCAGCTTTGACAGCCGCTCATCCAGCGTTCGCGCCGTAATTTTTGATAGGCATTGCCGTTCCATATGTCGTCAAAATCGTGCCTGATGGCATTGCCCATGTCGCCCAAACCAATATGGCAGCAGGGCGGGGTGTCGCCCTTTGTCATGACCATGGCCTCGGCATTGGGCCAGTTGCAATCCTTGTTCGGGTTGAATTCCTGGTGCGGCTCGGTTCCGAATTCCCGGCCAATGACAGTGATGCCCAGCTCCGCGCCGACCTGCTTAGCCGCTTGCACACGCGCGTTGAAACGTTCCTTGTGAAAGAAAATATTGTAGTCGATATGGGCGATCCGGTTGACCATGTACTGGTTGAATTCCACCCTGGTCGCGTTGACGGATTTGCCCAGGCGCACGAAATCCGCCATTTCGTCCATATTATCGTTGTGCACCACATAATGCAGGCCAACCCGCTGGCGGGCATCATCATCCAGCGCCGCCATGAACTCGCCCACGCGGCTCATGGTGCGGTCGAACTGGCAGGGCACCTGGCGAATATTGTCATCATCGGCAAACCGTTTGCCGGCATAGGCCTCGGGCGCAGTTTCCCGGGTGTAGCGGAACAGATAGGGGTACATATCCCGCTTGTAGGTTTCGGGATGAGCCGCATTCAAAGAGAGCGCCAGATAATTCAATCTTGGACCCAACAGCTCGGCCCACTTAGCGTTTAACAAGGTACCGTTGCTGATCAGATAAATCAGGTTCTTGCGCGGGTTGATGGAATAGATGTAGTGCAGGATTTCTTCGAGCTGGGGATGCAGCAATGTCTCGCCAAAACCGGACAGCTGGATGATTTCGGCGTCGCGAAGGGCAGCTTCCATTTTGTAGAGGTCTTCAAGGGGCATGTTATGACCCTTGCTGCCAATGTTCCGCTCGTACTCCTCGCGCACACAAATGAAGCATTTAAGGTTGCAGCGATCAGACAGCGCGACAGTGATTTTTTTCGGATACGGCGCTTTCGCCGGCGAATTGCTCATTACGACATATTCCATCAAGCCTTCGATGGGCCCAGGCTAGATGTATATGCTGAACGAATGGTAAATCCGGGCCGGCCGAATTAACCTTAGTGGTGCCTTGCGCACCACGATTCTCTAGAGTCTAGTGGTCTTTCGATCCTCACGGATGGGGACCATCCGCTAGAATCGGACCACTATGAAATCAAGGTTCCCGGACCAACCGGGCTGCCGCGTAGGAAGTCGACCGCCGGCATGACTCCTTTGCCCGATCGTTGCAGGCGCAGCAGCCGCAGGGCGCCCTCACCGCAGGCGATGAGCAGGTTGTCATCGAGTGCGCGGCCCGGCTCGCCCGTTGCCCCATCCGCCACGGGTTCGGCCAGCAGAACCTTGATACGCGCGCCCTGCCATTCACACCAGGCGCCGGGAAAAGGCGACAGGCCGCGGATCAGACAATCCAGTTCCTCCGCCGGGCGGTTCCAATCGATCCGTGCCTCCGTCTTATCGATCTTACGGGCATAGGTGACGCCGGCTTCGGGCTGTGTTTTCGACTGTATCGCGTCGTCCGCCACGGCGCGCAAAGCCTCGACCATCAAAGGCGCCCCCAATCGCGCCAATTTGTCGTGCAGGTCGCCGGCCGTGTCCGCCGGTCCAATAGGTAATTCGGCCCGCATCAGTTCGGGCCCGGTATCCAGGCCTTCATCCATGGCCATGACGCAGACACCGGTAACCTTGTCGCCCGCCATCACCGCGCGCTGGATGGGCGCCGCGCCGCGCCAGCGGGGCAGGAGGGAGCCATGCAGATTGAAACAGCCCAGTCGGGGGGCCTGCAGGATGGCCGCCGGCAGGATCAGGCCATATGCCACCACCACCGCCGCGTCCGCGCCCAGGGCACTGAATTCGGCCTGGGCCTCGGCTGTTTTCAAACTGGCGGGCGTCAGCACGGGAATACCATGCGCCACGCCGGCGTCATGAACAACGGTGGGGCGCAAATTCCTGCCGCGCCCGGCCTGGCGCGGTGGCTGGGTATAGACCGCAATGACATCCAAATCCGAGGCTGCCACTAGGGCATCCAGCGTGGGCACGGCGAAATCGGGCGTGCCCATGAAAATGACGCGCATCTTGGCCATCAGGCGGAGACCTTTTGCCGCCTCGCCTTGTCCAGCTTGCGCAGGATCATGCCCCGTTTCACGGCTGACAGATAATCCACGAACAACTTGCCCTTCAGATGATCCATTTCGTGCTGAATACAGCGCGACAGCAGACCTTCCGCCTGCAATTGCTGTTGAGCACCGTCATAATCCAGATAGTTCAGGGTAATGGCTTCGGGACGCGGCAGGTCAGCGAAATATTCGGGTAGGGACAAACAACCTTCGTTGTAGGTTTCGATCTGTTCGGAATATTCAACGATCTCCGGGTTGATCAGGAACAGCGGCGCATTGTCTTCGTCATCCCGCGAAACATCCACCGTGATCAGGTTTTTTGCCACCCCGACCTGCACCGCCGACAGCCCGATGCCCGGCGCCTGATACATGGTTTCCAGCATATCGTCGAGAAACCGCCGGATATCATCATCAACCGTCTCGACAGGTTTGGATTTCACCTTCAACCGACGGTCCGGTGCGGTAATAATAGAGAGGATGGCCATGATTCGTTCGCTGTCATTTGGAGCATCAGTCAAATTCTGGCCCTTAGGTAGTATGCCCCTGATATCGGGTCAAGTTTCAGCAGAAGGATCCGCGCTATGGAAATAATAATTGGTGCCCTGGCCGCCACGACCCTGTTGCTGGTCCTGGGTGGATTGGCATTTTTATTATGGCGCCGCCGCGGTCCCGGCCCGGATGACGAGCGGCTGAATGCCCTGGCCGCGACGGCCGCCACCCTGGCCACCGCACAAGCTGATCTGGGCGGCCGCCTGACCCAGATGTCGGAGCAGTCCGCCATCGAACGGGCTGAATTGCTGCGTACCCTGCAGGAGCGCCTGGACGGCGTCAGCAAGCGCATGGGCGATAGTTTGGAGAAATCAGCGACCAAGACGGCCAGTTCCCTGGGCGAGTTGGGCAAGCATCTGAACGTCATCGATCAGGCGCAGAAAAATATCTCGGATCTGGCCGGCCAGGTTGTCGGCCTGCAGGATATTCTGGACAACAAACAGACCCGGGGGGCCTTTGGCGAGGTG
>JABIRL010000035.1 GCA_018667855.1 Rhodospirillaceae bacterium | reverse complement strand
GTGTGGCCTTTTTGCCGACCGAAGCCGCGCACTTCCGTCACGGTGACACCCTGCACCCCCAATTCGGTCAGGGCGTCGCGCACCTCGTCCAATTTGAACGGTTTGATTACCGCCATCACCATTTTCATCCGCCTGCACTCCTGTCCGTTGTTTGCTGCGCGAGGCAAATACCCACCCCGGCTGCCATTTGTTATCCAAGAACCGTGCCGGTTTTGTGAAAAACTATTAACGAATTGAAAATATGGGGAAAAATGGTTCTAAACGTCCAACTCAGGATTTCTGGATTCTAGCTAGTGCATAAAATTTCATCATATTTTCATTTATGCCCATAAAATAGGCGGTCAAGATACTCAAGGAAAGAGAATAAAAAGTTGTCAATGACAAAATACTTGACCGTTTGGGTTGCGAAGGGCAGGCTGGCTCCATGAACGATGCCTCGCAAGTACGCGACGAGTTGACGGCGGCGGAACGGCTGGACTGGCTGCGACTGATTCGCAGCGAGAATGTCGGGCCCATCATCTTCCAACAACTACTGACGCGGTTCGGCTCCGCCGGGGCGGCCCTGGCGGCCTTGCCCGACTTGGCCCGGCGCGGCGGCGGGCGGCGCAACATCAAGCTTTATTCCCGGGATGCGGCCGCGGCGGAACTGGATGCGGCGGCGGCGGTCGGGGCACATCCGCTGGCCAGCTGCGAGGCGGCCTATCCGCGGCGTCTTGGCACCCTGCCGGACCCGCCACCGCTGATTTACGTGATGGGCGACGCGGCGCGGCTGGCCGGCCCGATCGTCGCCATGGTGGGCGCGCGTAATGCCTCGGCCTCGGGCCTTCGCTATACCGAGCGACTGGCCCGGGACCTGGGCCAGGCCGGCCTGGGCATAGCGTCCGGTCTGGCCAGGGGGATCGATACGGCAGCCCATGGCGGCGCCCTTGAAACCGGGACGGTCGCCGTGCTGGCGGGGGGCGTTGATGTGGTCTATCCGGCGGAAAACCAACAATTATACGAAAAAATTGTCAACCAGGGCGCGGTCATCTCCGAGATGCCGCCCGGCACCCGGCCCCAGGCCCGGCATTTTCCCCGCCGCAATCGCCTGATTTCGGGCCTGGCCCTTGGCGTCGTGGTGATCGAGGCCGCGGAACGTTCGGGCTCGTTGATCACGGCGCGCTTCGCTCTGGAACAGGGACGGGAGGTTTTTGCCGTACCCGGTTCGCCCCTGGACCCCCGTTGCCGGGGTACCAATCGGTTGATCAAACAAGGCGCGACCCTGGTGCAGGGAGCGGAGGACGTGGTTGAGGTAATCAATCCGATGATCCACGAGCCCACTTTGTGGGAAAACGGACCAAGTCCATTCGGCGGGGCCTCGGATGGACCGGAACCGGAAGCAAAATTCGATGTGGAACGACAGCGAATTTCCGGCCTTTTGGGCCCTACGCCGGTTGGGGTTGATGATCTAATCCGACTATCCGAGTTGACACCGGCGCTTGTCATCACCATTTTGCTTGAACTTGAGCTAGCAGGTCGTTTAGACCGTCATGCTGGAAATCGAGTATCAATATCTTAACCATCTCCAGTCTGTATTAAGCACTTAGCGTCGCGTTTTCGGTCCGTGTCATAGATGAAGTGAGTCTCCGTCAAATGGATGTTGTGGTCGTCGAATCCCCGGCCAAGGCCAAAACCATCAATAAATATCTGGGCAACGACTATGTCGTGCTGGCCAGTTATGGTCACGTGCGCGACCTGCCGTCCAAAGACGGCTCGGTGTTGCCCGATGATGATTTCGCCATGACCTATGTCACCGACGAGCAGTCCGCCAAACGGGTCAAGGCCATCGCCGATGCCATGAAAGGCAGCGATCGTCTGTATCTGGCGACTGACCCGGACCGGGAAGGAGAGGCGATCTCCTGGCATGTCATGAAGGCGCTGGAAGACGATTATGGCTTCCGGGATATATCGGCCAAGCGCGTGGTCTTCAACGAGATCACCAAGCGCGCGGTCATAGACGGGATCAACAATCCGCGCGATCTGGATATGGACCTGATCAATGCCCAGCAGGCCCGCCGCGCCTTGGACTATCTGGTCGGCTTTACCCTTTCCCCCGTTTTGTGGCGCAAGCTGCCCGGCGCCAAGTCCGCCGGCCGCGTGCAATCCGTTGCTCTGCGCCTGATCTGTCAGCGGGAGATCGAGGTCGAGGCCTTCAATCCGCGGGAATACTGGACCGTAGAGGTTGATTTCAAGACCGCCGCCGCCGCCAGCCTGATCGGCCGGTTGACCCATTTGAACGGCGTGAAGCTGGATCGTTTCTCCATAGCCGACCAGGCGGCGGCGGAGGCCGCCAAGCGTACGCTGGAGGCGGGTGATTTTACCATCGAGGGCGTCGAGACCAAGCCGACCCGGCGCAATCCGTCCCCTCCCTTCACCACATCGACCCTGCAACAGGAAGCCTCCCGCAAACTGGGTTTCGGCGCCCGGCGCACCATGCAGGTGGCCCAACGTCTGTATGAAGGTTTCGAGATCGGCGGCGAGACCGTGGGTCTGATCACTTATATGCGGACCGATGGTGTACAAATGGCGGCGGAGGCCATTACCGCCAGCCGCGATGTCATCGGCCAGGAATTCGGCGCTGATTATGTACCGGACGAATCGCGTACCTACCGCACCAAGGCGAAAAACGCGCAGGAAGCCCATGAAGCCATCCGGCCGACGGATTTCTCCCGCCTGCCGCGGGACATGTCCGCCTATCTGGATTCCGAGCAACAGCGCCTTTACGATTTGATCTGGAAGCGGGCCATGGCCTCGCAGATGGCCTCGGCCCGTCTGTCGCGGACAACCATTGAAATCGCCGCCAATGATGGTTCCTCCAATCTGCGGACCACGGGCACCGTGGTGGACTTCCCCGGCTTCCTGAAGTTGTACGAGGAAGGCCACGACGAAAAGACCGATAGTGAAGAGGACCGCCGCCTGCCCAAGGTCACCAAAGGCGAAAGTCTGAGCAACGAAAAGGTCCGGCCGGAGCAGCATTTCACCGAACCGCCCCCCCGATATTCGGAAGCCACCTTGGTCAAAAAGCTCGAGGAGCTGGGCATCGGCCGGCCGTCCACCTACGCCTCTATTCTGACCGTTTTGCAGGACCGCAGTTACGTGGTGCTGGATCGCAAACGCTTTATGCCCGAGGACAAGGGCCGCCTGGTCACGGCGTTTCTGGAAAGCTATTTCCATCGCTATGTGGAATATGATTTTACCGCCGATCTGGAAGGCCGTCTGGATGCGGTTTCCGCCGGCGACGTGGATTGGAAGGTGGTGCTGCGGGACTTCTGGCGGGATTTCTCCAGCGCCGTTGACGGCACCGCGGAGTTGCGGGTGCGCGAGGTTCTGGACAAGGTCAATGACATGCTGTCGCCGCACCTTTATCCCGACGGTGGCAAGGACCGGGTCTGCCCGGCCTGCAAAAAGGGCGCCTTGAATCTACGCGGCGGACGCAATGGCTTCTTCCTGGGTTGTGATGCCTATCCAGAATGCCACTACACCCGCGCCATGCGCCAGGTGGCGGAGGGAGATGCGGATGAGCAGTTCGCCGCCGGGCCGATCCCCCTGGGCGATGATCCCGACAGCGGCATGCCCCTGACCCTGCGCAAGGGTCCCTATGGGCTGTATATTCAGCTGGGTGAAGCGGTCGAGGGCGACAAGAAAAACAAAAAACCGAAACGGGCCGGTCTGCCGGCGGATGTGACGGTCGAGGACCTGGACCTGGAGTTGGCGAAAAAAATCATCAATCTGCCGCGCGTGGTTGGCGAGCATCCGGAAACCGGAAAATCGATTTTTGCCGGCATTGGCCGCTTCGGTCCCTACGTGCAAAGCGAAAGCCGCTATCACAAGCTGGAAAGCACGGCGGATGCCCTGACCATTGGGTTGAACCATGCGGTAACGGTCATTGCCGAGGGCATGGCCAAGGGCGGCGGCCGTCGCGGGGCTAACACCATCCGGACACTTGGCGACCACCCCGACGGCGGTGATGTCAAGATCCTGGACGGCCGGTTCGGCCCTTACGTGAAATACAAAAAGCTGAACGCCACTCTACCCCAGACCTCCGACCCCATGACCGTGTCCATGGAGGAAGCCCTGGCGCTGTTGCAGGCCAAGGCGGAAAAATCGGGTCAAAAGCCTAGCAAGGCCAAACCGAAGGCCAAAGCGACACCCAAGGCCAAAGCAAAAGCCAAGCCGAAAGCCAAGCCAAAAGCGAAAAAGGCGGCGCCAACCGAGTCCGGTACGGGTGAAGCGGTGGCCGGGACGTCCGATTGAGCCCCCCGCGCGGCCTGCCCGATAAGGCGGCGATCAAGCGGTTCATTGACGAGCAGACCGGCCCCGTCGGCCGCCGCGAAATCGCCCGGGCTTTCGGCATAAAGGGCGCCGACCGGACCGAACTGCGCGGCATCCTGAGGGAGCTGGCCGCCGAAGGCGTCATCGGCCGCGGTAAGGGAAAGCGTTATACGGAAAGTGGCGCCATGCCCCCCGTGGCGGTATTACGCATCTCGGAAGTCGACGATGATGCGGTGCTTTATGCCGAGCCCATGCGCCGCGATGACGAAGTTGAGGCGCCCAGCCAGCGTATCACCGTACTGCCTGACAAAAAAGGCAATGCCGAGCTTGGTGTCGGCGACCGGGTCCTCGCCCGCCTGCAGAAAAAAGGCCGGGGCTATGAGGCTAGTATTATCCGTATCCTGCCCAAAGGCCCGGACCGGGTCATCGGTGTCTATGCGGAGGTGCCGGGTCAGGGCGCCCGTATCCGGCCCACGGACCGGCGGCAGAAATCCGACTATGCGGTCGAGAAAGGCCAGAATGGCGGTGCCAAACGGGGTGATCTGGTGGTCGCGGATGTGCTGCTTGGCCGCCGTCACGGCTTGCGCGAAGCCAGGGTGGTGGAAGTACTGGGCGACATGGATGACCGCCGGGCCATCTCGCTCATCGCCATTCACAGTAACGATATACCCGATGTCTTTCCCCCCGAGGCGGAGGCGGAGGCCGAGGCCGCCAAGCCGGTCGGCCTGGGCAATCGCGAGGATCTGCGTCATCTGCCCCTAATCACCGTGGATGGGGCCGATGCCCGAGATTTTGATGATGCCATTTGGGCCGCGCCGGACGATGATCCCAAAAACAAGGGCGGCTGGCAGGTCATCGTCGCCATCGCCGATGTGGCCCACTACGTGACCCACAATTCCGCTCTGGACCGCGAGGCGCGCAAGAGGGGCAATTCCGTCTATTTCCCCGACCGGGTCGTGCCCATGTTGCCCGAGGCCCTGTCGAACAACCTCTGCTCCCTGCGCCCGGACGAGGACCGTCCCGTCATGGCGGTGACCATGCGGCTGGATGCCAAGGGACGGCGCCTGGAACATAAATTCCATCGTGCCATGATCCGTTCCGCCGCCCGGGTGATCTATGAGGACCTGCAGGCCGCCCACGACGGCGAGCCGAACGAACAGACCGCACCGATCCTGGATAGCGTGATAGAGCCGCTGTACGGCGCCTGGAGCGCCTTGATGCGGGCCCGGGAAGGGCGCCAGCCCCTGGACCTGGACCTGCCGGAGATGAAGATCACTTTGGGGGAGGACGGCAAGATCGCCGATATCCATCCCCGCCGGCGCCTGGATGCTCATCGGGTGATCGAGGAATTCATGATCGAGGCCAATGTTGCGGCGGCCGAAACCCTGGAAGAGCAGAAAATGCCCTGCGTCTATCGGGTGCACGACGTGCCCGACCGTGAAAAACTGCTGGGTCTGCGGGAATTCCTCTCATCCCTGAACCTTTCCATCACTCTGGGCGAGCGGCCGCGCCCGGAACTCTTCAACCGCATTCTGGTCAAAGCCAAGGGCACGGATCAGTGGGAGGCCGTGAACCAGTCAATCCTGCGCTCCCAGTCCCAGGCCCGCTATGACCCTGAGAACATCGGCCATTTCGGCCTGGCGCGGTCGCGCTATGCGCATTTTACCTCGCCCATCCGGCGCTATTCCGATCTGTTGGTGCATCGCGCCTTGATCCGTGGCGGTGGCTTTGGCAACGATGGTCTGCGGGATGACGAGGCTGATCGCCTGGCCGCGACATCTGAACATATTTCCAACACCGAGCGGCGCGCCATGGTCGCCGAACGGGATGCCAACGACCGTTATATGGCGGCCTTCATGGCCGAGCGGGCGGGTGCGGAATTCGAGGCGCGGATCAATGGCGTCACCAGGGCAGGTCTGTTCCTGACCCTGACCGAAACCGGCGCGGATGGGCTGTTGCCCATGCGCTACCTACACGACGATTATTATCAGGTCGATGAAGCGCAGAAAGCCCTGATCGGTGAGCGCTCCGGTGCCCGTTATCGCCTTGGCGACAGCCTCACGGCGCGTCTGGTGGAAGTAAATACCCTAACCGGCGGCCTGATCTTCGAGCTGCCGTCAGAGACCGCGAAAACCACGGAAGGCGCCCGTGGCCGGCCCCGTATCGGCAAGCCTCGCGGAGAGCCCCGCAAAGAGCCGGGCAAACGCGGAACAGCCCGCAAACACAGCAAACGCAAGGGCAAGCGCCGAACCTAGATCATGTTCAATAAGTGTGGTCTCGCGGGCTGCTGAAAAACTATTATTCACATTCGAATTCGTTTTGTATTCGTCATTCCCGCGAAAGCGGGAATCCATACGGAGTCTAAAATTCCAAAATATTCAATTACTTACACGACGCGGCAGATACAGGCATGGATTCCCGCTTTCGCGGGAATGACGGCGAAGAGTCGGGTATTCTAGTTTTTCAGCAGGGCGCTAGGTAATCCCGAGGATCGCCAGACCGACGGCCAGATCATCGCCGAACTCTTCACCCTTGCGGACCACGGGTACGCTGGGCGGCAGGGCATCGAAGCTGGCGTGGCTCGGATCGAGGCTGGTCAACAACATGAACGGCAGGTCGTGGCTGACAGGCATGGCATGCAGTGCGCAGGCCACATCAATGCCGGATAGGTCCTCCATCACGGCGGTGGCGATGATAAGATCGGGGCATGTCCGGACGGCGGTTTCGATGGCCTTGTATGGTTCGGTCTCGGTCACCACGCGGTAGCCGCAGGCCTGCAGCTCGTGTTCAACGAACTGGGACGAGGCGTCGCGCGGCATGACCAGTAGAACTTCAACATCGTGTTTGACGATCTCATTAACTTCGAAGCCGGACTTGGCGGGCAGGGTACGGACAACCTCCGCCTCCGCGACGCCGTCGAAGTGACCTTCCATCACCTCGCGCATGCGGTCGATGAAGCACTGGGCATCCTGCAATATGCGATCATTCAGGTTTTGCCGGCCGGCGAAATAGTCTTCCATGCGGTGGGCCAGCAAGGTGATCAAGGGAAATCCGAACGATCCGCCCATGCCTTTGAGGTTATGGCCGCTGCGGCGGATGGAATCGATGATGTCTTCGGGCGCTTTGTCGGGGTCATGGCCCGACGCGATCAAGCCGTCCAGTTCGTCCAGGGCGTCGCCTGCGAATTCCACGAAGTCCGCCTTCAGGCGGTTGATAATGGCATCGTGGTCAACCGCCGTCCCGTGGCTATTGGTCGTATTTTGAATGCTGGTATCCCCCATGCCAGACAATCTATAACGCGAAGGTAAATTTTTGATTGATGCCCGTGGTTGGCTCTTCCGCTGCCATTGGGAATGGTGGGAGTGATGATGAATTCGACGCAGTCTTCGGACACGAAAGACAACAAGTTTCGATCCTGGCGCCGGGCCATGCTGCATGGCGCCCGCGCGCGCTGTCCTGACTGTAGCCGCGGTTCATTGTTCGGGCGCTATTTGAAGGTGCGGGAGATTTGCGAAGTCTGCGGCCTGGAATTCCATCACCACCGGGCCGATGACGCGCCACCCTATTTCACCATGCTGATCCTGGGCCATATCCTGGTGCTCCTGTCATTGATGCTGGAACGGGCCGCGGCGCCACCAGTCTGGCTGCATTTTTCAATATGGCTGCCCTTGACCATAATCCTGACCCTGGTGCTGTTGCCGCGGATCAAGGGAGCCCTGATCGGGTTGCAATGGGCCAACCGCATGCATGGCTTCGGCGGGGCGGATTAAGCTGCCTTAATCAGCTTCGATCAGAAAATCCAACTTGCCGTGCGCCGCGCGCAGGGCGGCTTCGACCGCCAGGGGTGTTTCGCCGCCGGCGAAGATGAAGCCCAAATAGCGGTTGCCGTCGGGCAGGGGGATCAGGGTATCGCCCAGGGGGAGGGAGATCAGTGCATCCCGAATGCCGGGGGTGGCACGGGCCGCTGCCAGGCCGTCAACCCGGCGCAGTACGCCGGCGCCAGGGATCGGTATCATCATGACGCCCGAAGCCGGTTGCTCCGGTTCGTGCGGTTCGTCCGGTTTGTGAGGTTCGACGGGCAGGTTCATGGCGTGGCGGATGATCAGATCTTCCAGGCGCCCGCCGTCGCCGAACTCCAAGGCGCGGGAACATAATCCGCCGATGGAGCGGGCCGCGACTTCAAGCAGCCAGGCCCCGTCGTCGTTGATACGCAATTCCGCATGAATGGGGCCTTCGCGCAGGCCCAGGGTTTGCACGGCGCGGCTGACCGTCGATGTGATGTCGGCTTGGACGGATACGGGCAGACGCGAGGGCGTGACATAAATCGTCTCCTCGAAATAGGGGCCTTCCAACGGATCGGGCTTATCGAACAGGGCCAGGACGGTCAAATCCCCGCCCTCCAGCAATCCCTCCAGGGCGACCTCGCGGCCCGGAATATAATCCTCGACCAGCACGTGATGGGCGGTTTCGTCCGGGCCGTCGGCGGCCGACAAAATTTCTTTGATACGGTTCATGGCGGCGATGAACTGCGTCGGGTTGTCGGCCCGTATGACCCCCCGGCTGGCGGACAAAGCCAGCGGTTTCAAAACCACCGGATAGGGCATGTCGCCGGCATGCGCGGCGGGCCCATCAGCTAACGATAGCAACGAAAACCAGGGCGCGGGCAGGCCCGAATTGGCCAGGCGGCTGCGGAAACGGTGCTTGTTGCCCGCGGCCTCGACCGCCGCCGGCGCGTTATGGCGCAGACCCAGTGCCTGGGATGCTTTGGCGGCCGACAGGGTTGTTTCCTGGTCGACACCGATGATGGCGCCGAGGGGATATTCGGCATGGTAGTCAAGAATTTGGGCAAGGCCATGGTCGGCCGACCGGAAGTCAACCGTCGTGGTTCCGCCGTCGGAGAATTGTTCGAGCACCGAGCGCTGGTCGCTGCCAACCGCGACGTCCACGCCCAAACGGTGGGCGGCGTCGAGGAAATCGGCAATGCGGTAGGATGTGGTCGGTACCAGTAGTAACAATCGATCCGGACGATCCGGACGTTCAGGGCCGGTTGTGCTCAACCGCCCTTGCCCGGTTGGTAATAGGGGTTGTTGCCGCCGGCATGATCGGTGACGTCGAGGACATTGATAATGGCCGGGGCCACCACCTTGATCTCGTTGGCGACGCCCTGTTTGAGGGTTACATCGGCCATGCCGCAGCCCTGACAGCCGCCTTCCAGGCGCACATAGGCGGTATCACCGACCACATCGACCAGGGCGATATGACCGCCGTGGCCGGCCACCTGGGGATTGACGTGTTCGTCCAGCAAACGTCGGATCGCCCGGCCTTCATCCGTATCGAGGCCCGGTTTCGGTGCCATGTCGTCAAAATCGACAATACCTTCGATCTCGTGCAGATAGTGCATCATCATCTGCTCGATGTTCATGCGTAAATTGCGCGCCGCGCCCTTCAGCTCCAAGATGACCATGCCGTTCTTGAAACCGCGATAAACCGCCTCGCCGTCACTGCTGCCAAGGGCCGGCGCGACATGGGTTTCCAGCAGGTCCTTAATATTAGCGATGACCTCTGGATCGGCATCTGCATCGGTCAAATCCGCCTCGGACAGCTGCGGCATCTCATCGTCGAGAATGACCACGTCGCCGGCGGTGAAATGGTTCATGATGGCGGCCAGGGCAAGGGTCTTCAGGGCCTGCCAATCCCAATCATCGGCCTTCGTTACGGTGATCGAATCCTGATCCAGAAAAACACCGGCAATGCCATCAATGGCGAATAACCGTTGCGCCAGGGGCGAGCGGTCCGAGGTTGCCGCATTCGGGAAATGCGCGGCGCCGGACGGCATCACCGTCTGGCCGGGCAGGAATTTCATTTGCGCCGGATTAGGCGTGGCTTCGGTCTGTATGAACATATCTCGGATCCCCATGCTGGCCCCTATTCCGACCATCTTGTGAATATAGGGCGCATTGGTTATTAATCCCAGATCCGTATCATAAACTCAGGTTTTTGGGGAGGCCTATATGACGCGATGGGGATCGGATATTGACGTCCGGGATTTGGCGGAAGCCCGATCGGAAGGCGTGAACCATACACTGTTGGATGTGCGTGAGGCGGAGGAAGTCGCCGTTTGTACCATTCCAGACAGCCTGTACATTTCCATGCGGCAAGTGCCCGCGCATCTGGACGAACTGCCCCGCCAGCATCCCTTGGTGGTGATGTGCCATCACGGTGGCCGCAGCCACATGGTCGCGGAATTTCTACGCGGCAATGGCTTCACCAATGTGCACAATCTGGCCGGTGGCATTGATGATTGGGCCCAGACCATAGATCGGGAAATGCCCCGATATTGAGCTGGTTTTCGCGCCGGACTGGACAGCGGGGCGGCAAGCGTGCGAATTTGGCGTGGTTGTGAACCTGTCCCGTAATCCTTCCGCCTGAGTGAGATGTCCAAAAAATCAACGACAGCCAAACGCGCGGTACGTCCGCGCGACGCCGCCACGCTGGTGCTTTTGCGCCAAGTCCGCGGCAAGACCACGGTGCTCATGGGACTGCGCCATGGCAAGCATAAGTTCATGCCCGACCAATGGGTTTTCCCCGGCGGCCGGGTGGATCGGGCCGACGGCTATGCGCATGCGGCCTCGGAATTACGGCCCCACGTGACCAAGCATCTGGCCAGAACGTCTTCGGCCCATCGCGCCCGCGCCCTGGCAATGGCGGCGGTCCGGGAATTGTTCGAGGAGACGGGCATGATTTTGGGCCAGCGGTTGGATCAGGTGCCCAAAGGCGCATCATCATCATGGGCGCCGTTTTACCAGGCCGGGTACGCGCCTATTTTGGACAGCCTGGAGTACGTCTACCGGGCCGTTACGCCGCCCATTCGCCCGATCCGCTTCAATGCCCGGTTTTTTCTGGCCGATGGCTCCAATCTGCACGGCAAGCTGCAGGGGGATGGCGAATTGTTGAATTTGAGCTGGGTGCCGATCCCCAAGGCGATCGAGTTGCCGACCCCGCCGATCCAGCAAATTGTCCTGGAGGCCTTGCCCGATATGGTGGACGATGCCGGCCAGATCCGCCGGCACCGCCGGGTGCCCGTGCGTATCATGCGGTACGGTGAACGACGGATTGAATACGAATGAGCGCCCTCGAAGCCGGCAAGAAGGGCCGTGCCTACGAACGCCCGGAAAAACCGGTGCGCCCGCGTGATGCCGCCTCTCTGGTGATCTGCCGGCAACGCAAGGGTGTGACGGAGGTCCTCATGGGACGGCGGGCCTCGCGGCACCGCTTCATGCCGAATATCTTCGTCTTTCCCGGCGGTCGTGTTGATACAGCCGACCGTCAGGCCAAGATCGCCGCCGATCTGGCCAAACCCGTGGCCCGTAAATTACAGAATAAATGGTCGCCGCAAATGGCCCGCGCCCTGGCCGTGGCTGCGGTGCGGGAAACCTTCGAGGAAACGGGACTTGTGATCGGAGAGCGGCAGAAAGACGGCGTGCTGCCCAATCTGGCCGCATTGGATTATGTCGCGCGGGCTATTACGCCGCCCGACAGTCCCATGCGCTTCCATGCGCGGTTTTTTACCATTGATGTGAATGAGGCCTCGGGCCGTGTACGCGATAGCGATGAATTGCAAAACCTGCAATGGTTCTCCCTCGATGACGCCCTGGCCATGGATGTGGTGGATGTAACCGAGTTTGTTTTGGGCGAAGTCAAACGCCGGCATGAAGGGTGGCGACCGCCCGGCGTGCCGCTGTTCAGCTACCGAAACGGCCGGGCGGTCATCAAGTACGAAGCTTGATGCCTTGCGTGATGCGCACTTGACAGAGCGGCTGATGGTATTATGTTGCCCGGCTAGGAATTTGGTGCCGAATTTGGCGCCTGGACGTCTTAAAAATCGGAGTTTTGGTGATGGCGAAACCGTCGACCATTAAGATCAGACTGGTGAGCAGCGCGGACACCGGCTACTACTATGTAACCAAGAAAAATCCCCGTACCCAGACGGAAAAGATGGTGGTCAAGAAATACGATCCCGTTGTCCGCAAGCACGTGGATTTCAAGGAAACCAAGATCAAATAAACCCTGATCTTGTTGCCCGGCTGTTGAACCGGGTTTTTTCGGAATTTAAGTTGATTTTAGATGATGTAAGGCCGGCGCATGCGCCGGCCCTATTCGTTTGTCGGCCTTATGAAACCGAATAATTTCGCCCTAAATCTCGACTGGATCAGGCGCCCTGGGCTGTCGCCGTGGTCTCTTCCTCTTCATAGAACACGGCCCGGTTGCGGCCCGTATTCTTGGCGGTGTAGAGCGCATCATCACCCCGTCGCAGCAGGGTTGCCGGTTTGTCAGTCCCGCCCAAAGATACGGTCACGCCGATACTGACCGTGATTGGAATTTCAATATCCTGATCAGGCACGGGGACGGCCGCTTCTTCGATGGCTTCACGCAGGCGTTCGGCCACGGCCATGCAGGCCTCGCGCGTTGAATCGGGCATAATGACCACGAATTCCTCGCCGCCCGTTCGCGCCGCCAGATCGATGAAGCGGACACAGCGTTTGATCCGCGCCGCGAATTCCTTCAACACTTCATCGCCCGCGGCATGGCCGTGGGTGTCATTGACCGCCTTGAAATGATCAATATCCATAGCCAGCAGGCCAACCGGCTTATCATCGACCACCGCCCGGCGCATCAGATTTTCCAGATGCGATTCCAGATAGCGGCGATTGTACAGACCGGTCAGCGGATCGGTGACCGCCAAGGTCATACTCAAATGATAATTCGCACGCAGCCGGTCTTCATAGCTCTTGCGCCGTAACTGGGTGCGGCAACGGGCCATCAGTTCATTCTGGTCAACCGGCCGGATCAGGTAATCATTGACCCCCATGTCAAGGCCCCGAACCAGGCGCTCCATCTGATCGGGGGTATCGTCGACCAGGATCAGGATCGGTATTTGCCGGCTTTCTTCCATGGAACGCAGATGCGAACACAGACGCAGACCATCGGTATCCTGCAGCGACAATGAAACGATGATCAGATCAATATCGCCCGCCCGGGCCGCCGCAATGGCGTCATCGGCGCCGGTGGCCATCGTGACCGTATGATCGCCCTCCAGCGCCTGATTGATATTGCGGGCATAAATTTCCCGATCCTCGACCACCAAGACCCGGCCGCCGTCGACCTCGATCTCGGTCGATTCTTCGTCAGCCACACCGAAGCTGCTTGATGTGGCTTCCCGCAGGCGCAATTCGTCCATCATGATCTTCAGCCGGATCAAAGAGCGGACGCGGGCGAACAGGGCGATATCGTTGACCGGTTTGGTCAGAAAATCGTCGGCGCCTGCTTCCAGGCCGCGCACTCTGTCAGAGGTATCGGACAGGGCAGTGACCATGACCACCGGAATATGCATCAGGTTGGCTTTGGCTTTGATCTTTTCACAAACTTCGAAGCCGTCCATGCCGGGCATCATGACGTCAAGCAAAACGATGTCGGGGACTTCCCGTTCGACGATTTCCAGGGCATCGGGGCCGTTCATGGCCGTCAACACGTCATAGTATTCCCTGGAAAGCTTAGCTTCCAGAAGTTTGACGTTCGGCAGAACGTCGTCAACGACCAGGATACGTGCTGTCATTGCGTAACCCTATTTTCCTTACTCTAGAAACTGTTTAACTGTATCCAGGAACAGCTGCACTGAAATCGGCTTGGCGATATAGGCCTCGCAACCGCCAACCCGGATTTTTTCCTCGTCACCCTTCATGGCGAAGGCCGTGACGGCGACCACGGGAATGGATTTTAACTCGTCATCCTCTTTGATCCATTTGGTGACTTCCAGGCCCGAAACTTCGGGCAACTGAATATCCATCAGGATAAGGTCCGGGCGCTTCTCGCGGGCGATCGCCAAGGCCTCCATGCCGTCTTTTGTTTGCAGAGTGTCGTATCCATGCGCGTCCAAAAGATCATGAAAGAGCTTCATATTCAGCTCGTTATCTTCGACGATCAGTACCGTTTTTGGCATTGCAACTACTTCCCTGGGGCCCCGATTCTGGGCGCGTTATTCCGAATTATCGGGTACGACAGTTAATATCTGGTATAGCCATCGCAAATTATAATTAACAAAGCATAAATATAGGTGTCAGGTCGACGTCTAATACGGAAGTCTAACATGAACGAAGAACAAGCAAAAACCATCGCCCTGCAGGCTTTATCCTATCTGTTGGGCGATGAGGATGTGCTGCAACGTTTCATGGATCTAAGCGGTGTTGATCCATCCGACCTTCGCGCCCGGGCCGATGATCCGGCCATGTTGGCCGGGGTTTTGGATTTCTTTCTTGGATTCGAGCCGCAACTGCTACAAATGTGCGAGGCAATGGATCTGTCGGCGGACCTGCCGGCCCAGGCGCGCCGTTGTCTGCATGGCGGCCAGTTCGAGGAATGGAGTTAGGTTTGGAAGACGATAGCTTGCACGACGATGTTTTAAGCCAGTTGGAAGCCTTGCAGCTTACCCCCGATCGCCCCCTTATTGTCAGTGATGCGGACGAAGTCATATTTGCCTTTGTCCGGGGATTGGAGGCGTATTTGCTGGATAACGGTCATTTCATGGACCTGAAATCGTTTGCCATGCGGGGCAATATTCGGGATTCCGAGAGCGGGGAACCGGTCTCCGCCGATGCGGTCAAGGCATTGATCAACGGCTATTTCGCCGAACGGACAGAGCAGATCGAACCTGTCGATGGCGCCGCCGAAGCCCTGGCCGCTCTCTCGCAGCGGGCGCAGATCCTGGTCCTGTCCAATACGCCCCTGGATTGCCGGGAGGCCCGGCGGCGGGCCCTGGTCAAACATGGCATGGACTATCCCCTGGTGGCAAATATTGGCAGGAAAGGCGGCGCCATGGCCTATCTGGCTGCACGGCAGACGGCGCCCATGTTCTTCCTTGATGATATTCCGCACAATATATCCTCGGTGGCCCGGGCGGCGGGTTCGGTAACACGGCTGCATTTTATCGCCGACCATCGATTGCGGGACATGTTGGGCGCGGCCGAGGATGCGGACGCCCGGATCGACGATTGGCCCGATGCGCGCGAGTTCATCGAAGGGCGGCTGGCGGCGGCAGGTTTCTAGGTCATGCGGATCGGCGTCGATTTGGGCGGTACCAAGATCGAAGCTTTGGTCCTCGGTCGCGACGGCGCGGAGTTATGCCGGCAACGGGTGCCGACGCCGCAAGGCGACTATCAAGGCATCGTCCTTGCGATCCGGGATCTGTTGGCGACGGTCCTGGAAGGACGTCAAAGCGACGGCATTCCCGTCGGCGTCACAATCCCCGGGGCTATTTCGCCGGCTACCGGATTGATCAAGAACGCCAATTCGACCTGTTTGATCGGCAAGCCGTTTGATATTGATCTTGGCCTCGCCTTGAACCGCCCCGTGCGATTGGCCAATGACGCCAACTGCTTCGCCCTGTCGGAGGCCAGCGACGGCGCGGCAAAGGGCGCTGATAGCGTGTTTGGAGTTATCGTCGGAACCGGAACCGGGGCCGGCATCATCATCGGCGGCCGTTTGCATGAGGGACCAAATTTGATCGCCGGCGAATGGGGCCATGTCCCTTTGCCTTGGCCGGATGACGACGAACGGCCCGGCCCATCCTGTTATTGCGGCAAGCGTGGATGTATCGAGACATTTTTGTCCGGCCCCGGTCTAAGCCGCGATTTTAAGACAGCCACGGGTCAGGAATTGAAGGCACATGAAGTTGCCGAACTGGCCTTCACGGGCGATGCCGCCGCCGAGGCCTGCATGGTACGTTACGAGCGGCGTATGGCGAAATCCTTGGCCATGGTGATTTCAATCCTTGATCCGGAAGTGATCGTGATGGGCGGCGGTGTGTCGAATATTGACAGGCTGTATGACAACGTTCCCGGTCTTATGCAGGAATTTGCTTTTTCCGATCAGCTTTCCACGAAATTGGTCAAGGCCAAGCATGGCGATTCTTCCGGTGTTCGCGGCGCGGCCTGGTTGTGGCCTTTGGACAAAGTCGATTAGCCATGGCCGTCCTGTGTCGTGACTGCCTCGCCGTCTCGTCCGATGAAGAGTCTGGGTCACGTTGCCAGGGCTGTGGTTCACCGCGGCTGCTGCGCCATCCGGAATTGTTCCGTCTTGGCATTGCCCACCTGGATTGCGATGCCTTCTATGCCAGCGTCGAAAAGCGAGACGATCCCTCGCTGGCGGACAAGCCGGTCATTGTCGGTGGCGGCCAGCGCGGTGTGGTTAGCGCCGCCTGCTATGTGGCGCGTACCTACGGTATCCGTTCCGCCATGCCGATGTTCAAGGCGCGAAAGGCTTGCCCGAAAGCTGTGGTGATCAAACCGGATATGTCGAAATACGTCACCGCCGGGCGTCAAATCAGAGCCATCATGAAGGATTTCACGCCTCTCGTGGAACCGTTGTCCCTGGACGAGGCTTTTTTGGATCTGACCGGGACGGAACGTCTGCACGGCCAAACACCCGCCGCGACGGCCGCCGCCATCGTCAAGCGGATCGAGGCCGAGGTGGGGGTCAGCGCGTCAATCGGATTGTCCTACAACAAGTCATTGGCCAAGGTCGCCTCCGACCTGGACAAGCCCAGGGGTTTTGCGGTGATCGGCCGGGCCGAGGCGGTGGCATTCCTCGCGGAACAGCCCGTTTCGATCATCTGGGGCGCAGGCAAGGCGCTGCAACGGCGTCTGGCCAAGGAGGGCATTACGACCGTGGCGCAGTTGCAGGCGATTGACGAGACCGACCTGATCGCACGCTATGGCGCCATGGGCCAACGCATGGCGCAGTTTGTCCGTGGCGATGACCCGCGCAGCATCAAGGCCAACCGGCCAACCAAAAGCATCTCGTCCGAGACCACCTTTCAACACGACATCACCAATGGCGAGGAATTGCGCAAAATACTATGGCGGCAGGCCGAACGGGTGGCCCGGCGGATCAAGACCACGGAATTGGCCGGTACGACGGTCGTCCTTAAATTACGGCGCGCCGATTTCCGCATTCTCACACGCAGCCGGCGCCTGCCGGATCCGACCCGCTTGGCCGACAATATTTTTCGTCAGGCCGATGAGTTGCTGGCGAAGGAAATCAATGGCACCGCCTATCGTCTGTTGGGCGTGGGGTTGAGCGGCCTGGTCGATGCCGCCGATGCTGATCCCCTAAGTCTGGCCGACCCGGGCGGTGGACGCCGGGCCGATGCCGAACGGGCGCTGGATCATGTGCGTGAACGCTTTGGCGTGGATGTCATCGGCAAGGGCCGGGGCCTGCGATGAGTACTAGCGACGCTTCGGCAGGGCCGATTGTCATCACAGCCTATTCGCAATCCGGCTGGTCAAGATACTTTAAATCCACCAAGTGTCCGGTCAGGCCGAATTCCGGATAATCCAGCGACAAACGATCGACCACACCGTTACCGTAGAGGGTGAAACCAACTTCGAATTCCGGCGTGCCAAGGTTGTTGTCGTAATGAAAATAGGCTAGCCGGACGGGCCAGCTGGGCTGGTCCGCCGGCGATAGTTTGCCGCTGTCTTTTCCGGAAAAAGGCGCACCGATGAAGACGGAGGCATGGTAATAACCGGCCTCGTTACTGCCGTCGAACAGAGGGATTTCAAAACCGCGGCTGCCGGCCATGGCCTGTGCCAGTACCTCCCGGTTGTGGCTAACGGGAAACAAGGTTCCCCTGGGCAAGGCAAGTTCGCGTGCTTTTGGCAACCGCCAGGTCGCATTGCCGCCGGCGCGGCCGCCCAATTTCGCCCGGCCCTGCTCTTGTTCAACGACCTTGCCGTTGATCTTGTTCAGCAGATTAAAACGAAGGGCCCGCCCATCGCGGCTTTCCCAGACCGAGGCCTGCATCTCGCCAATCAAGTCCGGTCCTTCACCCGTGCTGATATTGCTGATGAAAGCCTGATTGAAAATAAAACCGCTGCAATCTTCTATCAATTCCACCACCAGCCGGGCCTTGGCGGCATCAACACCCTTACTTTCGCGATCCTGGTTCAACTGCAAATCGTAAACGGCGCGGGCCGGCCGCAGCATTTGCGCTTGGACAATTGTGCTGAATGAAATAGCGGTCATCAACACCACGACGCCGCATAACCATTTTCCTGCTTCTAGCATTGAAATCGCCTTATCTCCGGTAAGTTCCCGCAACTATCGCCAGGGGAACCTAACTTAGGCGATCAACACTATCCAGGCTAGTCGACGGAGGGCTGGGGAACATCAAACGGACCAGCGTACCGACACCAAGTTCGCTTTCGATTTCCAATGTACCCCCATGGAGTTCCATGAACGATTTGACTAAAGGCAGGCCCAGACCGGTGCCTTCGTGGCGCTTTGTCAGGGCGCTGTCCACCTGCCAAAAGGTCGAGAGGGCTTTCGGGATGTCTTCCTTGATCATGCCGACACCGCTGTCACGAATTTCAATCAGCATGCCGCCATCTGAAAGTTCCGACACACAAAGCGCGACGGTTCCTTTCGCCAATGTGAATTTTACGGCGTTCGACAGGATATTGATCAGTATCTGTTTAAACAGCCGCTCATCGGCATACAGATAGGGAAGCGCGGCGGGAATATTGGTGGAGATATCCAACTTGTTTTCCCTGGCCCGATCCATAATGAGGCGTAGCGCGTTTTCAACCACCAACTCCACGTCAACGTCCTCGAATTGAGGTTCAAACTCCCCGGCCTCGATCTTGGACAGATCAAGAATATCGGTGATTAGGCCCAGCAGATGGTGGGCGCCGTGGCTGATATCTTTGACGCTCTCGAGCTGCCTTTCATTCAGCGGGCCATAAATTCCGTGCTCAAGGACCTCCGAAAAGCCGATAACCGCATTGAGCGGTGTTCTAAGCTCGTGGCTCATATTAGCAAGGAACTCCGATTTTGCCCGGTTGGCAAATTCCGCCGCCTCATGTGACAAGCGCAATTCCGCCTCGGACCTTTTGCGCTCGGTAATATCCGAGGTCGCGCCGCGATAGCCGATAAAATCGCCCGTCTCATTGAACAAGGGCTTGCCGCTAACCTGGACCCACCTGGATGGTTCGATACTTGAAGTCATCTCGATGTCGCGATAGGGCAATCGCCGTTGTAGCGCCTTCGACTCTTCCTCCGCTCCGTTTTCGTCGCTGGAATCGCGTTTGGCCGGTTGGAATCGCTCAAAAGATTGGCCGATAAGGTCCTGTGGCGCGACGCCCAGTCGGGAGATATTCTCCGAGATGAAGGAAAAGCGAAACTGATCATCCAGTTCCCAGAACCAATCGGCGCCCATTTCGGCGAAGTCGCGAAAGCGCTCTTCATTTTTGATCAACTCGTCTTCGGCTTTCTTGCGATCCGTAATATCAACTACGACACCACGAAGGCCCATCGGTTTTCCGGCTTCTATAATTGTTGAGGCCATTATGATGGCCGGAAAATGACTGCCGTCCCTGCGCACGGCTGTATATTCATAACCCTGGGCGCCTTCCTCCCTGCCATGCAAAATGCGCATGGCCATGAATGAAGCTCGCAGACGCTGGTCGGGAACCATCAGGTCAAATACACTCAGTCCCGCCGCGAATTCAGTGCCGGAATAACCGAAATGCTCCATCGCCTTGCGATTGGCATAAGTTATCTTGCCGGACAAATCTGTCTCGCAAATCGACATGGGCAACAAATCGGCCAGCTCGCGGAATCGGCTTTCACTGTCGGCCAGCGCCGTTTGAGCCAGCTTCAGCTCCGAGATATCCGTGGAAATCATGATCACGCTGCCATCGGGAAGGCGTTGTTCGTTGATGAGCATCAAATTGCCGTCATCACGGGGAACCTCGAACGGTTCCGCCGGGTTAAGATGGCGTTCCATACGTTCCTGAAACCATTCGTCCTCCCGCCCACGCGCCTCGGGAAACAGTCCCTGTGCCAGCAACGCCTTGATATGATCTTGGTAGGGCAAGCCTTGCGCCAGGGTACGCGCGGCCGGTTCGCCAAGGCGGCGGTATTGGTCATTGAAGAAGACGAAATTGTCTTCGGCATCGACAAGGGCCAGGGTTTCGGACATGGCATTGATGGCGGTGATCAACTGCCGGCTGCGTTCTTCCGCCTGGTATTGAACAGTGACATCAGTGCCGGTGCCGCGATATCCGGCAAATTCACCATTTTCATCCAGGACTGGTCGGCCGGAAATTCTTACGTGTTTGATGCTGCCGTCAAACGCCACGACAGCGTATTCGAAATTACTGAACGGCCTGTGTGCCTCGAGATCGGCAAGATGCTCGTTCCAACTTTCGTTATTGTCCGATGGGTCATTTGGATCGGCAAGCTTTGCCCGTTTTACGCCCAGGCTGTCTTTAGCCTCCAAACCGGTGACCTCGAAGAATTTTTCCGAAATGTAGGTAAACCGTAAATCGGGCCCCATTTCCCAAAACCAGTCCGATGCCGCGGTGGCGAAGTCGCGAAACCGGCGTTCGCTGTCTTCCATTGCCTTGATCGCGCGTTTGTGTTGCGTGATATCGATGGCAACCGACAGAACAGCCGGTTCTCCTTGCCAGGTGATCACGCGGCCGGAAACTTCCAACCATATGGTCGTGCCATCTTTTCTTAGGCCTCTAATTTCGTAGCTGGCTAGGGGTGCATCGTCGCTCTTGCGTCGGTTATTCATATCGCTGATGAGTGCGCGATCGTCCGGATGGATTGTTTCCAGAAGCGAGGGCAGGCGGCGCATCTCCGCCGCTCCTTCGTAACCATGGATTGCGGCATAAGCCTGATTGATGAACAGAGGTTCCAAATCCCGATGGACGACGATGCCTTGGATCGATTCATCGACCAATGTATCGAAGCGTCTTTCGCTTTCGCGTAGTCTGGCGGTCAAGTCGCCGCTTTGCAGCTCATCGATGCGACGCCTTAGTGCCGCATTTTCCGCAATCAGCTCTGCCTTCGTATTGCTCATGAAGCGAACTCAATCCCGAGCCTGGTTAGGTGAACCATATCTGCATTCGCACGATGGAAACTATGGAAGAATAGTAAAGAATGGTTAAAGGCGGTACGACAAAGCAACTTGATCAGCGACCAAGCCATTGCTTGGGCTGTTTATGCGCTTCGGTAGACGTTCGGCCGATGTGTTCGCGTGCCGTCAAGACCCGCGATCAAATGCACCGTTGAGAAATGCCGCGGTTCGTCCTAAACAACCGGCCATGACCGATACATTGAAAATTGCCCTGGCGCAGATAAACCCCACGGTTGGCGATATTGCCGGAAATGCGGATTTGGTGCGCGCCGCGCGGGACGAAGCGGCGGCCTTGGGCGCGGACCTGGTGACCTTTGGCGAATTGGTTCTGTGCGGCTATCCGCCCGAGGATCTGGTGCTCAAGAGTGCCTTTCAGGATGCTGTCGCCGATGCGGTGACGGCCTTGGCGGCGGAAACAGCGGACGGTGGGCCGGGTCTTTTGGTCACCGCGCCCTGGCGGGATGATGGCCTGCTCTACAATGCCGTGTTGCTTTTGGACGGCGGAGAGATTACCGCCGTGCGCTATAAACACGATCTGCCTAACTACGGCGTGTTCGACGAGAAGCGGGTGTTCGCGGCGGGGCCGCTGCCGGGGCCGATCAACTTTCGCGGCATTCGTCTGGGCGTGCCGATCTGCGAGGATATCTGGGCGCCCGATGTCTGCGAATGCCTGGTCGAAACCGGGGCCGAGATTTTGATTGTGCCCAATGGCTCACCCTTCGAGGAGGGAAAATTCGATGTGCGCCTGAACCACGCCGTCGGCCGGGTCACGGAAACCGAATTGCCCCTGGTCTATGTCAATCAGGTTGGCGGCCAGGATGAACTGGTATTCGATGGCGGCAGTTTCGTTTTGAACGGCGATTGTTCCCTGGCCTTGCAGATGCCGACGTTTGAAAGCGGCCTGGTGATCAGTGAATGGAAATTGGAAGGCGACCAATGGGTCTGTGCGTTGGGCGCGCGGGTCGCCCCGCATGAGGGTCTGGGCGCGATCTACCGCACCATGACCCTGGGTTTGCGGGACTACGTCAACAAGAACCGTTTCCCCGGTGTGGTCCTGGGCCTTTCGGGGGGGATTGATTCCGCGCTCAGCGCGGCGGTGGCGGTGGATGCCCTGGGGCCGGAGCGGGTTTGGTGCATCATGCTGCCATCCAAATATTCCTCCGACCACAGCCTCAAGGATGCCGTTGACTGCGCCGAATTATTGCAATGCCGTCTTGATGAGGTCGCGATCGAGCCGGCGGTGAATGCCTACGAAACCATGCTGGAAGGTCTGTTCGAAGGGCGGGAGCCCGACATCACCGAGGAAAATATCCAATCGCGGGCCCGCGGCATGACCTTGATGGCGATCTCCAACAAATTTGGCCATATGGTCCTGACAACGGGCAACAAGTCCGAAATGTCCGTGGGCTACGCCACGATCTACGGCGATATGTGTGGCGGTTTTTCGGTGCTGAAGGATGTCTACAAGATCACCGCGTTCGAATTATCCGATTGGCGCAACCAGCAGCGACCGGAAATCGCCCTGGGTCCCGAGGGCCGGGTGATCCCGGAGAACACCATCACCAAGCCGCCGTCAGCGGAGCTGCGCCCGGACCAGAAGGATGAAGATTCCCTGCCGCCGTACGAGGCCCTGGATGACATCCTGCGCTGTCTGGTGGAAGAGGAAATGGCTTTTGACGACATCGTCTCCCGGGGGCATGAGGTAGAGACCGTGCGACGCATAGAGCATCTGTTGTATTTGGCTGAATACAAGCGCCGGCAGGCGCCGCCCGGAGTGAAATTGACGGCCCGGAATTTTGGCCGCGACCGGCGCTATCCCATTACCAATGGGTTTCGCGACGCCCGCTAATCGCGACGAGCGAAATGTGCCGGGAAGTTCACCAGAAAGTTCACCGGAAAGTTCACCGGAAAGTTCATTGTGCCAACCCCTCATTTATGGATATGGTGGCACCTTGTGGCGCGGTTGGCGTAATTTGACCGGGCAAAAAAAACCAAACTGACGGAAGCTAACTTCCGGACAACACTGAACAACGGGGAAGTAATATGAAACGCACCTTACTTGCGGCGACCACTGCGCTAGCAATGGTTGTCGCCGGCGCCACCGGCGTCAATGCGAAAGAACTTCGCTGGGGCTTCCAGACCGATACGGACAGCCTGGACCCTCATGCGCATGCGGTAACCTTCACCATTGGCTTTCTGGGCAATGTTTACGAAGGCCTGGTGCGCCGCGACGGCGATCTGGCGATCGAGCCGGCGTTGGCTGAATCCTGGACCGTATCGGATGATGCCACGGTCTGGCGCTTTAAACTGCGCAAAGGCGTGAAGTTTCACAACGGCAACGACTTTAACGCCGATGACGTGCTGTTCAGCTACAAACGAATTTCCGATCCCGATGCGCAAATGAAAACCAACGTGGCTTCGGTCAAGGAAGTCCGCAAGATCGACGATCACACCATTGAATTCATCACGAAATCGCCGAACCCGATCCTGACGGGGCGCCTGAACAGTGTCTTCATCATGGACAAGGAATGGTCGGAAGAAAATGGCGCGACCAAGGTTACCGTGATGGCGGGCGACAAGGAAAAGGTCAGCCCGGCCGGACAAATGGCCATGGGCACCGGCGCCTTTATTATCAAGGACCGCACGGCCCAGGTAAAAACCACTTTGGTGCCCAACCCGAATTGGTGGGACAAGGCGACCCATAACCTGACCAAGGTCACCATGACG
>JABIRL010000322.1 GCA_018667855.1 Rhodospirillaceae bacterium | reverse complement strand
TTGATGGCGTTGCGGATGACGACATCCAGGCGCGGTTTGGCGGCCGCCGCGCTGCAGCCGGCGGTAAAGCCTTGATCCAGAAAGGTCCGGGCATTCTTCATGGTCATCAGGGTGTGTTCCTCGACCGGTACGAAGCCCAGACCTTCCAGACTGTCGGTATCCAGGAACGAGACATGCATATGGCTCTCGATAAGACCCGGCATCAAGGTGGCGCCGCCGCCGTCGATGAGACGGGCGCCCTCCCGGTCAACCTGGGCGCCTTCCCGTGCGATGGCGCGGATGCGGTTGCCTTCGACCAGCACTTCGCCAGGGAAAGGTTCTCCGCCCGTGGCATCCAGTACCTGCACGTTGGTAAAGACTGTCTTGCTCATCGCATTTTCCAATCCTGTTGGATCATCGTCACGGGACCGTATTTTGTTCACCCATATGATAGGGGCCGCGCCGGTGTGCGGCAAGAAATCAGCGGCAGATATGGGTTCAATCGCCAATCCTTGGGGGTGACTTGGCGCTCAAGCGGCAACGCAGTTTTTCGGGCAGTTCCGCCTTGGGAATGTCGCCGTTCGTGCTTTTGCCGTGCTGTTGCGCAGCCTTGATTACATCGCGACCGACGCCTGGGCCAAGCAGGGAAAACCGCAGCCGGTATTTGCTATCGCCATCAAGGGCGATGTTGCAGGGGTTCTTGCAGCCGGCCAGGCAATTGACCATGCGCACATCGCCCGGATTCCATCCGTTCGCGACGGCAAGGGCCGCGATTTCGGCGCCCAAGGCCGCGCCGTCGGTCCTGTCATGGCGCGGGTTGGGCACGAAGCGGGGGCAGGTGCGGCAGACCAGAATTCTCGTTCCATTTGCCATCGGTCTAAGACGGCGGGTCCGGCAGGGTCAGGGTGATGGCGATGGCCACAGCAACCAGCGAGACCGAGGCCAGGTAGCCGGATGTGAAACTGCCGCTGTATTCCGCCATGACACCGGCCAGGACGGGTCCCAGCATTTGCCCGACGCCAAAGATCGCGGTGATTGTCCCGAAGACGGCCGCCGCCCGTTGGGGCGAGGCATAATCGGCCACGGTGGCGCTCATGATCACGGGCACGCCGAACGCGGATAGTCCGTATAGACAGATGGATAGATAGACCGCTACCGCGCCGCTGCCATACGAGATTAAGGCATAGGCGCTGCCCTGCAGGAACAGCGACAAGGCAATGCCTGCCCGGCGCCCCATGCGATCCGAAAACGCGCCCAATACGGTGCCGCCAAACAGGCTGAAAATGCCAAGCAGAATCCAGAACCGTCCGGCCTCGGCCTCGGCCATGCCGTGTTCGCGCATCAGTGTTGTGACGATAAACGTGCCATAGACCACATAGGTCGCGCCAAACAGGAAATAGACCGCGCCCAGGCGCGGGATTACCTTGCGAAGGTTGAAATCCGGACGGGACGATCCGACCGATTTTGCCGGCTCGCCATCGTTTGCGGCTGCTTCGCCATAGGGTGCCAGTCCCAGCTCCAGCGGCCGGTTGCGCATCACGACCAAGCAAAAAATTGCCAGCGGCAAACATATTGCCGCCAACCCGCCCCAGCACAGGCGCCAGCCCGCCTCGCCCATCTCTGAATTGGCTAACGGCACGGCCCAGCCGGCCAGCATAATTGCCAAACCCATGCCGCCGGCGCCAAAACCAACCGCACGGCCGCGCCAGGTGGTGGCGAACCAATGGGGCAAAAGCGACAACGTGCAGACAAAGGCGATGCCGCTGCCAAGGCCTGTCAGACTATAAAGAATTAGAATGGTGATGAAGCCGCTGGCCATGGCCACGCCCGCCATGGACCCTACGACTAAAATCAGCGACATGGCGACCAAGCGCCGTTCGCCATGGCGCGGCAGCAGACGCCGCACATACAAGGCGCCCAACAGATAGCCGATGAAATTGGCGGTGCTGATCCAGCCCATCTGCACGTAATTCAGGTTCAATGCATCGCCCATGGCCGGCAGCACCATGCCCAGGGCGAGCCGGCCGACGCCGATGCTGACAAAGATGCTGAATATGGAGGCAAGCACGATCCACCAGCCGTAATGTATTCCCCCCCCCGGTCCGGTGGCGGGCCTTAAGAACGGCTCGGTTACGATATTCGCCGTTCTTAGAGGTTGGTCGGGGGTGCTCATGGGGAAAATTTCAACATCTCGGCAGGGTCAGCACATATCGCGGTATATACTGACCCATCGGTGAGGCAGGGGATCGTATGATTTAGTGGTTGCAGTGATACGTGAACAGCGGCGGGGGAGCAATGCGGCCGGACAAATTATTCGTGGTCTATTCAATGGGTGAGCCCTGGCCATGATCGTGTACGATAAAATGGACGGCAAAGAGGACGGGGCCGTCGCCTATTGTCTCGAGCAGTTGCGGCGGGAAGACCGGGACCGCTATTTAACCTTGCTGTTCGCGCCGCGTGGCCATCGGCCTGTTTTGGCCGCCATGTATGCCTTTAACCTGGAATGTGCCCGCGCCGTTGCGGCCGGAGGAGAGCAGCCCTTGCTGGGGCAAATGCGTTTGCAATGGTGGCGCGACGCTTTGGCGGACGGCGGCGCCCATCCCGTCTTGAGCGTCTTAAGCGGCAGGCCTCACTTATTTCTCCGTTTGCAGGCCTTGCTCTCCGCCAGAGAGCGGGATTTGACCGATCCGCCCTTTGCCAATCTGGCCGACCTCGTTTCCCATGCTGCCGCGACGGGCGGTGGCCTGGCAGCCATCGCCGCCGAGGAACTAGCTGTTGAACTAGCTGTTGAGACGACGGAAGCCGCGCGGGCGGCGGGGACCGCTTATGCCCTGGTGGGGATGTTGCGGGCCATACCCTATCAGGTGCCGGGACGGACCTTTCAGGGACGGCTCTGTTTGCCCGAAGATAGTCTCGCCGGCCACGGATTGTCGGCGGATGACGTCTGGACCGGTGGGAAAAGGGACGCCGTAGCCGCCTGTGTAAGACAGGTTGCGGAGGCGGCGGAATTGGAACTGGTAAAATTGTCGGGAGTGCGGGCCGCTGGATCGGCTATCTCTCCATTATTGCATGGCAGCCTGGCGCGGGCCTATCTGCGCCGACTGGCAAAAGCCGGTTATGATCCCTTCGCACCGGACCTGGGTCTGCAACCCGTGTACCGACCGTTGTTGTTGCTCTGGCGCACCCTGCTTGGCAGACCTTAGGATAGCCAGACGTCAAGGTCGTTAAGGGCGCGCTCGCCATAGGCGGCCTTACGTTGTTTTTTCTTCACGGGCGGTTGCAGCAGGGGGAACAGGCCAAAATTGGCGTTCATGGGCTGAAAATCGGTCGCCTTGCTATCCCGGTGCCGTGCCGTGCCGGTGATATGGCCCAACAGCGTACCCATGGATGTGGTGGGCGGCGGCAGATCGGGCGCGTGGCCCAAACGTTCGGCGGCCGCGAAACGTCCCGTCAACAAGCCCATGGCTGCGCTTTCCACGTAACCTTCCACGCCCGTCATCTGGCCCGCGAAGCGCAGGCGTGGCTGGACCCGCAGACGGCAGGTCCCGTCCAGCAGGGCCGGGCTGTTCAGGAATGTGTTGCGGTGAATACCGCCCATGCGGGCGAAGCGGGCGTTCTCCAGGCCGGGGATGGTGCGCAGGATTTCCACCTGGGCGCCATGCTTCATTTTGGTTTGAAAGCCGACCAAATTGTACAGCGTGCCCTGGGCGTTATCCTGGCGCAGTTGCACCACCGC
Source organism: Rhodospirillaceae bacterium (assembly GCA_018667855.1). Taxonomy (GTDB): domain Bacteria; phylum Pseudomonadota; class Alphaproteobacteria. The sequence continues at coordinate 4,899 of JABIRL010000322.1, read as the reverse complement.
ATAAGGCTTGATATCGGGCTGGTGGGCATTGGTCAGCCCCACCGGCTTCATGGGGCCATAGCGCAGGGTTTCGGGCCCGCGCTCGGCCATGACTTCGATGGGCAGACAGCCTTCGAAATAGGGCGTATCCCGCTCCCAGTCATGAAATTCGGTGACATCGCCCGCAATCAAGGCGGCGATGAAGCCTTCGTACTGTTCATTGTTCAGGGGGCAGTTTAAATAGTCCTTGCCGGTTCCCCCCGGTCCCGGCTTGTCATAGCGGGACTGGAACCAGGCCCGGTCCAGGTCAACGGAATCCGCATAGATAATTGGCGCGATGGCATCGAAAAACGCCAAATGCTCGGCGCCGGTCAAGTCGGCGACGGCCGCTGCGAGATCGGGTGAGGTGAGGGGCCCCGTGGCGACAATGACACTGTCCCAGTCCTCGGGCGGCAGGCCGGCAACCTCGCCCCTTGCCAACTCGACCATCGGTTCCGCCGCCAGGGCCGCGCTGACATGCTCGGAAAAAGCATCCCGGTCCATGGCAAGGGCGCCGCCCGCCGGCACCTTGTTGGCATCGGCAGCCGCCATGATCAGGCTGCCGCAACGGCGCATTTCCTCATGCAGCAATCCAACCGCGCTGGCCGTGGCATCGTCGGAGCGGAAGGAGTTGGAGCAGACCAGTTCCGCCAGGCCGCTCCCCTGATGCGCTTCCGTCATGCGTTCGGGGCGCATTTCGTGCAGGATTACCGGCACGCCGGCGCGGGCGATCTGCCAGGCGGCTTCCGATCCGGCCAAACCGCCACCGATCACATGGATGGGTTTATGTTCCGTCATGGCCGGTTAGATAAGCCGCGTCTGGCCGAGACGCAACCGACATTTCACCCCAGGTCGCGGATCATCTCCCGCGCCGCGTTATGGCCGGGAATGCCGGTGACACCGCCGCCCGGATGGGCGCCGGAGCCGCACAGATACAGCCCCTTGATGGGCATGCGATAGTCGCCATGACCCAAGGTGGGACGCAGGCTGTACAGCTGGTTCAGATCCAGGGTGCCGTGAAAGATGTCGCCCCCTATCAGGCCGAACTCCCGCTCCAGATCCAGGGGCGTCAGGATCTGCCGGGCGATGATGGCGTCGCGGAAATTGGGCGCGAAGGCAGCCACCGCATCGATGGCCGCATCGGCCACCTGATCGCGCACATCATCCCAATGCAGGCCGTCCGGCAGGTCGGGATCAAATTGATGGCAGAACATCGAAGCCACATGCCCGCCCTCGGGTGCCAGGGTTTTATCCATGGTCGATGGGATGACCATTTCCACAAAGGGCCGCTTTGACCAACCGTGGCGGCGTGCGTCCGTATAAGCCTCGTCCAGGTACCGGGTCGAGGGCCCGATGATGATGCCGCCCTGATGGTGTTCCGCTGTCTCGCGGCCCGGCAGGCAGGTGAAATCGGGTAGTTCCGATAGCGCCACGTTCATGCGCAAGGTGCCTGATTTGCAGCGCCAGTTCTCCATCCGCCGGCGAAAGGCCGGTTCCACATTGCCCTCGGCCAATAGGTGGAGAAACAACAGCTTTGGATTGACGTTGGCGGCTACCGCGCGGGATTGGATCGATCGCCCATCCGCAAGCCGCACGCCGACGCTTTTACCCCCTTCGACAAGGACTTCGGCCACTTCCGCCTCGGTCTCGATTTCGACGCCCAGCTTCTCAGCCGACCGGGCCATGGCCTGGGTGACGGCGCCCATGCCGCCGATCGCATGGCCCCAGGCGCCCGGCTCCGGCATGATCTCGCCAAAACAATGGTGCAACAGCACATATGCCGTGCCCGGCGCATAGGGGGAGGCGAAGGTGCCGATGATGCCGTCATAGGCGAACAGGGATTTCACTGCATCAGATGTGAACCAACGGTCGAGGAATTCCACCGCGCTCATCACCATGATGTCGGCCAGATCGCGCTGGGTTTCCAGATCAACGCCATACAGCCGCCGGCCGGCTTTTAATAGCGGCCACAGCTGCCGCAAGCCACCGCCCGCGTTTGGCGGTGTCTCCAGTATGAATTGGCGCAGGACGTCGGCCAGGCGCCCGATGGTATCTTCGTAGTCTTCCAGCCGCTCGGCGTCCTGGGGGGATATGCGGGCGATCTCTTGCCGGGTTCGTTCCAAATCCGGATAGGATTTCAGATAGCGGCCGTCTTCCAGGGGCAGGAAGTTGGACATTTGCCATTGCACCAGCTGAAGGCCATGGCCAAACAGATCCAGGTCCTCGACCACCTTGGGATGCAACAGGCCGACCGCATAGGAGGCCACGGAGTTGCTGAATCCGGGGTGGAATTCCTCCGTCACCGCCGCGCCGCCAATCACGGCGCGGCGTTCCACCACCTTGACCGATAGCCCGGCCCGGGCCAGATACGCGGCACAGACCAAACCGTTATGACCGCCGCCGACGACAACCACATCAAAATCCGTTCCACGCGCCATGCTTGTCTCCCCGGGGTCCGCGACCTATCATAGGGTAGATATTTGAAAATCGGAGAGAAGTCATGGCATTGAGCAACATATCCGTGAAGCCCCTGACGGCGTCTATCGGGGCGGAGGTCGAGGGCGTCGATCTGGCCCAGCCGTTGAGCGACGATACATTCAATGCCTTGCACGATGCCTTGATGGAACATCAGGCGATATTCTTTCGCGATCAGGACCTAACCCTGGAGCAGCACAAGGATTTCGGCCGCCTGTTTGGCGATCTGCATATCCATCCTGCCGCACCCGCGCCCGAGGGACATCCGGAAATTCTGGTTATCCATGCCGATGAAAATTCCAAATATGTGGCGGGCGGCGCCTGGCACTCCGACGTTAGCTGTGACGTGGAACCGCCCATGGGCAGTATTCTGCATCTGCACTCCGTGCCCGAAGCCGGCGGCGATACGTTGTTTTCAAGCATGTACGGGGCCTACGAAGCATTGTCGGATAAAATGCAGCAATTCCTTGACGGCCTGACCGCCATGCACCGTTCCGAACACGTGCACGGCGGCCGTTATTCCACCAAGGAAAATCTGCGCGATGGTGAGTATCCGGAGGCGATCCACCCCGTCGTGCGCACCCATCCGGTCACCGGCCGCAAGGGTCTATACGTGAATGGTGCGTTTACCACCCGGATCATGGAATTGAGCCGCGATGAAAGCCGAGACGTGCTGCAGATGCTGTACAACCACGTGGCCCGCGGTGTCGATTTCCAGTGCCGCTTCCGCTGGGAGAACAATTCCGTGGCCTTCTGGGACAACCGCTGCACCCAGCATCATGCGGCCTGGGATTACTTCCCCAACGTCCGCCACGGCTACCGCGTCACGGTCCAGGGTGACCGCCCGGTCTAGACCATCGACGCGGCGTATTGATCCAGCAGCGGCAGGATTTCGTCCCGGTCCGCCGACGGCAGCATGAATACGGTTCGCGCCACGCCGGCGTCCCGGTAGCTTTTCAAGGTATCGCTATCGTCCGGCGAGCCGAAGATTGATACCGGCATGCTATCGGGATCCCGATCCGCCTCGGCCGCCATCTGGCGGAATCGGGGCAGGGTTTCCAGAACATCCCAACCGCGGCCGCCGATGGGCATCCAGCCGTCGCCATAGGCGATGGCGCGCTTGGCGGCGTGGGGAAAACCGCCGCCGATCAGAACCGGGGGATGGGGTTTCTGCACCGGTTTGGGCCAGGTCATCATGGGTTCGAAGTTAACGAACTCGCCACTGAATTCCGGTTTGCTTTCGGTCCAGATGGTCTTGATCGCCGCGACACGTTCGGCCATCAGGCGAAAACGGCTGTCGAAGGCGGTGCCGTGATCGGCCATCTCTTCGGCGTTCCAGCCCGCGCCCACGCCCAGCACCACGCGACCGCCCGATAGCTGATCCAGAGTGGCGACTTCCTTGGCCAACTGAATTGGATCGCGCTGGATGATCAGGCAGATGCCCGTGCACAGCCGTATCTTCTTGGTGACCGCGGCAGCCGTGGCCAGCGCCACCAAAGGGTCCATGCAGTCATAATATTGCTTTGGCAAATCGCCACCACCCGGCCAGGGTGAGGTGCGGGAAAGAGGAATGTGGGAATGCTCCGGAAACCAAAGGGATTCAAAACCCCGTTCCTCGGTCGCCACCGCCAGTTCGGCGGGAGAGATGGAGTAATCCGTGGGGAAGATTGAAACGCCGTATTCCATTTTGCACCTGTTTCTCTGACATTGCCGCGTGACTTTTAGGTATAACATGGCAAAAGCCGACCATGATGGGAGAGATCATATGCCAAGGGTCAGAGAAATTGAAATCGATGAAGTGCCGGCGGATGCCCGCCCGGTCTACCAACGCTTCGCCAACGAGTACGGGCCGTTCCTCAATCAGGTGAAAATCTTCGCCCACCGACCGCCGGCCTTGCGCCATATCATGGGCCTGCTGCTGGAACTGGCGGACGAGGCGGTGCTGGACAAACGCTATCTGGAAATCGCCCTTGTCGTGGTCTCGAAGCTGAATGAATGCGAATACTGCGTCGCCCACCATGCCCCCCGCCTGATGGATCAAGGCCTTTCGGCGGAAGCGGCGGAGAATATTCTGGCCGATCAGGTGCCGGGTTTTGACGAGGTCGATATGCTGGTGCGTGACTATGCCATGCAGGTGACCGAAACGCCGGGCCGTATTCGCGACGCCATGCACGAGCGTCTGCACAAGCATTTCAGCGAAGAGCAGATCGTTGAATTGACCTTGCGCACGGCGTTGTGCGGGTTTTTTAACCGATTTAATGATGCCATGGGCATCGAGATGGAAGATGGCGTGGAGGCCGAGATGTTGGCCCGTGCGTCCGGAACGGGAGATTGAGTGTGAGTTACCAGGATATTTTGTACGAGGTCGAGGACAACATCGCGACCATCACCATGAACCGGCCCGAT
>JABIRL010000321.1 GCA_018667855.1 Rhodospirillaceae bacterium | reverse complement strand
CAACAAGGATCGGGTCGAGGATGTGCGCGATGTCATGTGGCAGCTGGAAAAGGATGGCGAAATCGTCGTCCACCGGGTCGGGGATCAGCACGAACCGGTGATGGCCAAGACGCTATATGGCTGGGACAAGAAAATTCCCACCAATCAGCTTTGGCATCACAAATCCTGCGGGCAATGCGGCAATATTCCGGGCTATCCAACTTCGTTGTTGTGGCTGATGAACCAGACCGGGACCCGCTATCTGGACGAAACGGATCAGACCTCGTGTACCGCCTGGAATTATCATGGCTCGGGCATTGGCAATATCGTGTCCCTGGCGGCGGTGTTCCTACGGAATTTCCATCAGGCCTATGTCTCGGCGCAGGCGGAAGGTCTTGATCCGGGGCATTATTATCCCCTGGTGCATTGCGGCACGTCCTTCGGCAACTACAAGGAAATCCGTCATTTCCTGATGCATTCGGCGGAACTGCGCGAACAGGTCCGTAAGATCCTGGCCAAGCTTGACCGCCTGGTTGACGGCAAATTGCTGATCCCGGAGGAAATCGTCCACTATTCGGAATGGCTGCATGTCATGCGCGGTCGCATCGCCGAAATGCAACAGATCGATGCCTCGAGTTTGCGCGTCACCATTCACCCGGCCTGCCATGTCTACAAGATGGTGCCCGAAGACGTGATCTACGATGACGATGTCCTGGACGGCAACCGGGTCGCGGTTTCGACCGGTATCATGCAGGAGATGGGCACCCAGGTGATCGATTATTCGACCTGGTATGATTGCTGCGGCTTTGGCTTCCGCCACATTATTTCCGAACGGGAATTTACCCGTTCCTTCGCCATTGACCGCAAGATCAAGGTCGCGGTGGAGGAAGCCCAGGCCGACGTCATGGTGGGCCATGATACGGGCTGTATCACGACCCTGGACAAGAACCAATGGATCGGCAAGGCGGTGGGCAAGGATTTCGCCTTGCCGGTTATGGCCGATTGCCAGATCGCGGCGCTGCTATGCGGTGCCCACCCCTACAAGATCGTACAGCTGCATTGGCATGCCTCCCCCTTCGAAGGGCTGCTGGAAAAACTGGGTATTGACTGGCAGGCCGCCAAAGCGGAATTCGAAGGCTATTTGGATCAGGTCGCCGAGGGCAAGATCGAAACGCTCTATGACCCCAAGCGGGCCATCACATCCGGTGAAGGATATCAACGTTGACGCACCCTATTCTGATCGTTGGCGGCGGACCTGCCGGCCTGGCCGCGGCACAGGCCCTCTCCGCCGTCGGCGCCAAGTCCATTCTGGTGGATAAAGAGGACGAGTTGGGCGGCGCGCCCATTATCTCCAGCTATGCCAAATTGGTGCCGAGCGGCGAATGGGCCAAGGACGCCATCGGCGGCATGGTCGACCGGGTGACGGGCAGCGCATTGGTCGACGTCCGGGGTGGCAATCGGGTCACCGAATTCAGCGGCGCGCCGGGCGATTTCAACGCAACCTTGAGCAATGGTGAAAGCTGCCAGGTCTCCGCCGCCATATTGGCAACCGGCTTCACCCATTTCGATTCCATCAACAAACCGGAATGGGGTTTCGGCACCCACCCGGATGTGGTCACCACGGTGCAGGTCGAACAAATGATGTCGTCCGGCAAGGGCGTTTACTGCCCTTCCGACGGCCGGGCGCCGGAACGGGTTGCAATCCTGCTTTGCGTCGGCTCTCGCGACCGCCAGATCGGCCGGGAATGGTGCTCCAAGATCTGCTGCACGGTGTCCGCCAATATCGCCATGGAAATTCGCGAATTGCTGCCCGAATGCAGCGTCTACATTTACTACATGGATATCCGCACCTTCGGTCTGAACGAGATCAAGTACTATTGGCGCAGCCAGGAAGAATTCCGCGTCAAATATATCAAATCGCGGGTGGCCGAGGTTACCTCGGACGGTAATCGTCTGTTGATCAAGGGCGAAGACACATTGGTCAAGCGCCCGATCTCCATTCCCTTTGATATGGTGGTGCACGCCATCGGCATGGACCCAAACGTGGAGAATGCCTCGATTGCCGAGGTGTTCGGGGTGGATCTGCAGACGGAAGGCCATATCGCGCAGCAGGCGATCTATGGCGGCATGGGCTTGACCTCACGGCCCGGCGTCTATGTCGCCGGCGCCGCCATGGGGCCGGAGACCATCGATGATTCCATTGCCCAGGGCCAGGCGGCGGCGATGTCCGCCATGAGCGTCAGCGGCGGCATAGCTTCACCTTCGGCCGCGGCGGAATAGGATCCCTGGTGATGCTAAATAACTGGCTCAAACGCAAGCCGCCGCCGGCGCCGATCATTACACCGGACGCTGTTTTGCACCTGTCCGGCCCAGCCTTGGATCAGGCTTTTGCGGCACTGCGATCGGGGGCGGATGCTTACGGCGGGATAGAGCGGTTGCTGGACGCGCTGGCGGCCAAGGCTGAATATTTTCGCAGCCAGTTGAGTGGCCGCGCTGTCGAACATTTAAGCGAATATGCCCTCTACGACCTTGCCGCTTTCATGCCGTCGGTGCGCCGGCGTGTCGCGGTGGCCGTCGCGGATCTAGGCATCACCCATATACGAGAGGCATTCCGCGGCCTGCTCGACAATATTCAGGATGCCCAACGGACCGATGAACGCATCGCCGCCTTTGTCCAGGCATTTCCGACCGACCGAAAGCACAGATGGGTGCGGGATCTGGCGGCCGAGGCGTTGCATAGCGCCGCGCCTGGTATCTATCCCCTGATGACCCGGTGGGTTTGGGATCGCGGTGCCAACACCGGCGTGTTGCGCGAGATCTGGCACAGCGAAGACGGCCTTCAGGGGCGGCTGGATATACCGGACGATTTTCAAACCCATTGTAATCTGCGCGATGAATTGGTCGGCTACATTATTGATCGCGGTTTCGGACCGGACCCTGAATTCCTGGTCGATCTGCTTTGTGCCCAGGTCTATGCCGGATATATCGCCAGCCAGGGCGCCAGTTATCTGAAGACTGAATTTTCCGGCCCAAGTGACGAATTTCAATACACCCTGCGGATGCTGGGTCTTGATATCGCGGACAAAGGTAATCGCCGGACCAAGGTAAAACTACCGCCTAAAGATGGCGGCGATGCCGGCGGGAGCCCGGAACGGCACCGGTTTACAAGCCTTATCGAATTAGCGGCGGAGGGCGAGGCATCGTGCCAATCCACGAAAAATCACTGATCCGCCCGGAGGACCTGACCGAGCACGAAAAGTTGGAGATCGACGGCGTCGATGTCTCCGGTCATTGGAGCACGTTCATCGAAACCCGCGTGGTTTCGGACTATAACGAACGTATGGAGGAGGAAATCGCCTCCCTTCCCGGCGGTGAATATATTCATCGCTGCTGGCAATGTTCCTCCTGCACCAATGTCTGTACGGTCAATGACCTGAACCCGGATTTCAATCCGCGCTATTGGATCTATCTTGCCCGCATGGGCTTCGAGAAGGAATTGCTGCGGGACAAGGATCTGCTCTGGCAATGCGTCTCCTGCCATAAATGCACCCACGCCTGCCCCCGGGATGTGGTCCCCGAAGGGGTGATGAAGGCAATGGCGACCTGGGCCGAATTGAAGGGCCATACGGAAACCAGCCCGTCCGCGGCCTTCGATGCGGAATTTACCGAGCAGATCGTCGCCACGGGAAAGATTGAGGAAGGCCGCATTATCCGGGGCTTTTTCAAACGCACGGGACAACCCCTGCGCCAGCGATGGCTGATGGAAATGTCTTTGCGGCTGGCCAAGCACCTGCCCATCCTGATGGGCCTGAAAATGGCGTTGGCGACGTTGTTCCGCCCCCGTACGCGGGACTGGGGCAAATCACAGGCGGCCATCGCCGACTATCTTGTGGAACGGGAGGCGGCCAATAGACGCGCCCTGAATTTGGATTGAATGACACGCACATGAGCGAAAAATATAAAACCGTTGCCTATTACCCCGGCTGTGCACTGGAAGGCACGGGTCATGGCTATAACCGCTCCACCAAAGCGGTGGGAAAGAAGCTGGGCCTGAACCTGGTTGAAGTGCCGAATTGGAATTGCTGCGGGGCCATGGAGGTCAAGAACATCGACCCCGAAATCCAGAACTACCTTTCGGCCCGCAATCTGGCCATCGTCGCCGAGAAGATGAACGTGGATACGGTGATGGCGCCCTGCAACGGCTGCTATCACAATCTGAAGAAGGTTGAGCACGATATCGCCAAAAAGCCGAAAACGGTGGAGGTCGTGGACCGTCTGTCGCAAAAGGCGGGCCAT
>JABIRL010000288.1 GCA_018667855.1 Rhodospirillaceae bacterium | reverse complement strand
ATCTGATGCCACCGGCACCCGGTAATCCAGGAAGCCCGGATTTTCCAATCTGCCGTTTTCATCGTAGATGTACGCTTCGTTGAGCGCCCAGCCGATACCTTGCGCGGCACCGCCCTGAAGCTGACCTTCCACATAGCTGGGGTGAATGGCCCGGCCCACATCCTGCACTGCCGTATAGCGCAGTACGGTGACATGGCCCGTATCGGGATCAACTTCCACATCGCAGATATGGGTGCCGAACGCGGGGCCCGCACCCTTGGCGTTGATATCGGCATGGCCGCTTATCGGCCCGCCGGTCTTGTTCGCGACGGCCGCCAGATCAACCACCGACATGGGCTCAAAATCACCCACGTTGGAGGAGGCCGGCTTGGCATGGCCGTCTTCCCAAATGACGCCATCAACATCCACTTCCCAGACCATCGCGGCCCGCGCGCGTAGTTCATCGATCGCGGCCTTGGTGGCCTCGACCACGGCCATGCCGGTCGCGAAGGTGACGCGGCTGCCGCCCGTGACGAAGTGATAGCCCGTGGCATCGGTATCAACCACCGACGGTTTCACCTTGTGGTAATCAACGCCCAGGGTTTCCGCGGCCATCATGGCCATGGACGCGCGAGAGCCGCCGATATCGGGGCTGCCCTCTGTCAGGGAGACGGAGCCGTCTTCGTTGATGCGAATGCCGGCGCAGGATTCTCCGCCGATATTGAACCAAAAACCCGAAGCCACGCCGCGGCCCTGGTTCGGGCCCAACGGTATTTTGTAATGCTCCGAGGCCTGGGCGGCGGCCACCGTTTCCTGCATGCCGATGGCGCCGAACTTGACGCCATAAGCCGCCTGGGTGCCTTCCTTGGCCCCGTTCTTGGCCCGCAGTTCCAACGGATCGATGCCCAGTTCGATCGCCAACTCATCGACGATACATTCAACACCGTATTCCGAGATCGGCGCGCCGGGAGCACGATAAGCCACGACCTTTTGCCGGTTGGAAACAACATCAAAGCCAATGACCCTGACGTTATCGACGTCATAAGGCGCGAAGGCGGTCATGGCCGCCGGTCCCACGGGGGAACCCGGCCAAGCGCCGGCCTGCAGATACAACGTGGCATCACAGGCGACAATCGTGCCGTCCTTCTTGGCGCCCATCTTGATCGTCATGGCCGCACCGGAGGTGGGTCCGGAAGCCCGGAAAACCTCGTCCCGGCTCATCACCATGCGCACCGGACGACCGGACTTGGAGGACAGCATGACAGCCAACGGCTCCAGATAGACGGTTGTCTTGCCGCCGAAGCCGCCACCGATTTCCGCCGCCGTCACCTTGATCTTGGACATGTCGATCTTCAGCAAGCCGGCGACAAAGGTACGGACCATGAAATGGCCCTGGCTGGAACACCAGATATCAACCTTGCCTTCAGGATTGGCATCCGCCACCACGGCGTGGGGTTCGATATAGCCCTGATGCACCGGTTCGGTCGTGAAGTCTTTCTCGATCACCACATCCGCGGCCGCGAAGCCGGCATCGATATCGCCAAGACTGAATTCAACGCGGTTCGCCACATTGGACGGTTTTTCCGGTTTCGGTTTCACACCGCCCGTGAACATGTCGTCATGCAGCAGCGGCGCATCATCCTTCATGGCCTCAAGCACGTCGATAACATGGGGCAGAACTTCATACTCAACCGTGATCAAGGCAACGGCCTGTTCCGCGATCTCGACCGTGTTGGCCGCCACGGCCGCCACAGTCTGGCCCTCATAGAGAACCTTTTCGCGGGCAATGACGTTTTCCGAAAGATCACGCAAGTTGATCATGGCTTCGCCGGCGGCAACCGGTGTCGGATCCGCAAGGGGCATATCCGCCGCCGTAATCACCGCCCGAACGCCCGTCAGGGCCTCCGCCTTGGAGGTATCAATGGATTTGATCCTGGCATGGGCATGGGGGCTGCGCACTACCTTACCCTGCAACATCCCCGGCAGTACCAGATCAGCGCCGTACATGGCCCGGCCTGTAACCTTATCCACCCCGTCGGGGCGAATGGTCCGGGTGCCGACCCACTTAAATTGTTTCGGTTGTTCGTTCATATTCTAGGCTCCCCGCATATCCGAGGCCGTATCCATGACGGCACGGATAATTTTGTCGTAACCCGTGCAACGGCATAGGTTCCCCGCCAACCAATAACGCACCTCGGTCTCGGTTGGATTGTTGTTGGTTTCCAGCAAAGCCTTGGCGGCGATCAGAACACCCGGTGTGCAGAAACCGCATTGCAGTGCGGCCTCTTCCAGGAACTTCTGCTGCAAGGGATGCAGTTCCTCGCCATCCGCCATGCCTTCGATGGTTTCGACCGATTTACCCTCGGCCTCCACACCCAGCACCAGGCAGGAGCAGACCAAACGGCCATCCAGCATGACACTGCAGGCCCCGCAGTCACCGGAAGAGCAACCTTCCTTGGTGCCGGTCAGGCCGACTTCGTCGCGCAGGACGTCGAGCAGAGTTTCCTGTGGCTCGCACAGGTATTCGGCCGCTTCGCCATTGATCGTCGTTGTTACGTGATGTTTCGCCATTGTTTAGCTCCTTGCCCGCTCGGCCGCGATGGCGGCGGCCCGCGCGGCCATAACGCCCGCGACCTTGGTGCGGTATGCGACCGTGCCGCGTTTGTCATCAATCGGTGTGGCGGCGGCGCTACAGGCAGCCGAAACAGCAGCCAAAGCAGCGTCGTCAACCTTACTGCCCACAAGGGCAGCGGCGGCATCGGCCACGGTGATGGTTTTCGGGCCAACGGCGCCCAGTACCACCGAAGCTTCGGTGCACGTGCCGTCGCCGTCGAGAACCAGGTTCACGGCGGCGCCAACGATGGCGATATCCATCTCCGTCCGCGGGATCATCCGCAGATAGGCATCCGAGGCGTTCGCGGGACGTGCCGGCAACTTGATGTTAACGACAAATTCGCCGTTACCCAGTGACGTCTGCCCGGGACCGGTGGGAATATCGCTAACCGAAACCTCGCGCTGGCCATTGGGGCCGGCAACGGTGCAGGTCGCGCCCGCGGCAATCAACGCCGGGACGCTGTCGGCCGCCGGCGAGGCATTGCACAGATTGCCGGCCATGGTGGCGCGGCCCTGTACCTGGGTCGAGCCAATCAGCTCCGCCCCTTCCACGACACCGGGCCATGCGGCTTTCAAAGCGGCATTCTCGCCCATTTCGGCACCGGCCACCGAGGCGCCGATACAGAATCCGCCGCCGTCCGCGGCGATACCTTGCGTCTCGGATATGTTTTTGATGTTGACCACGACGTCCGGGCTGATCATCCCGGCTCGTAGTTGCACAAGTAAATCGGTGCCGCCCGCAAGTACACGCGCGGCGCCGTTTGCATCAGCCAAAAGCGTTACCGCTTCATCGACCGAGCCAGGGGCTTCGTATCGCATCCCGCTCATATTGCTCCCTATGAGTTTCGCCGGCTTTCCCGCCCAGGGTTGAGCGACCGGCGCCATTTTCGAATTGTTTACGTTCACAAGCCGGCACGCACAACCCGTCCCACCTCGCCAAGAACCAAGGGCATGCTTACCCTTGTGTTTCAGCCCTGGCAAGCTGTAAGGACAGTTATCCGTCCGCTCATGCCTCCATCATACACCGCATAACGGGACCGCGCCAAGTCGAGAGGTGCTCCGAAGATCAATTGATGGCCCGGGACGGCGCGTTATGTAAATAAAAATTGGCGACAGTCCCAAAATCGGAAAAAATAATCCCAATTATGATTAAGAGACGGCGAGACCGGCGGAGACTGCTAACATATTGTCATGACCGATACACAAAATTCCGACATGACGATCCGCTGGGCAACCCCAGCCGACGCACCCCACATTGTGCGCCTTATCAAAGCCTTGGCGGTTTATGAAAATGAACCGGCCAGTTCGGTCAAGATAACCGAAGCGGACATCCTGCGCGATGGCTTCGGCGGCGATGGCGGCGATGGTGGCGCACCACGCCGATTTGAATGCCTGATCGCCGACATGGCCGGCCGGCCGGTGGGCCTCTGCCTGTTCTTTTACAATTATTCGACCTGGGAGGGCCGGGCCGGGCTGTATGTCGAGGACCTATTCGTCGAAGATATCGCTCGTGGTCAGGGCCTGGGTTACAAGCTCATGGCGACTTTAGCCGCCGTTGCCCTGGCCCGAAATTGTCGCCGTATCGAGCTATCGGTCCTGGACTGGAATCCGGCACGGGATTTTTACCACCGGATCGCCATGCGCCATATGAACGAATGGCTGCCATACCGCCTCGACGGCGACGCCATTGCCGCTTTGGCCCGGAATGGCGTTCCCTTCGAAGACAGCAAACAGACATAAAAAAAATGCCGATCGACAAGCGACCGGCATTTCATTTATCTGTTTTGCACCCAACTGATCAGCCGGGCACGGAAACAATCCGCTAGCTCAAGGCTAGTTGACTGAATCCTTAAGACCCTTGCCAGCCTTGAATTTCGGCTGTTTGGTCTCTGGAATTTGAATTGCTTCGCCAGTACGCGGATTACGGCCCGTGCTGGCTTTGCGTGTTGATACGCTGAAGGTGCCGAAGCCGACAAGGCGTACCTCGCCACCACCACTCAATGTATCTGTTATTGTATTGAAAACACCTTCCACCGCTTGCGTAGCGTCGGCCTTGCTGAGGCCGGCGGATGAAGCGACGGCGGCGATTAGATCATTTTTATTCACGTCCGCCCCCTTGTTACCCGGTTGTCACTGTTGTTGTAAGTTTCTACTTCTCAAGACCGCTGAAGTGTAGGCGTGCAATGGAGAGCGGTCAAAAGGAAAAACCGGCTCTGGTCCGGTTTTTCTCAACTTTTGTGATTGCCATCACGTTGTACCGGCCAAATTTGATTGGCAGAAATTAGCTCCATCTCCGACAACCGGCAGAGGCGCGGCAACAATCAGGAGCGGATCCGATTGAGCCAAGAGCACAAGTCCAGCGCCAGCGATAGTCTAAATCACACCACCACTTAACAGTTTAACAGTGGCCTATGTTTTCCTAAGGCGCGCTCTATAGCTCACTCTAGTGGGTGACGACGTTCTCACCATCCTTGTTATCCGATACCTTGATGTCGTCGTCGTCTTCCTCCGCCCACTCAATGGGCACGGGACGCGTGACGAAAGCATGTTCAAGAACTTCGTCAAGGTTAGTAACCGGGACGACCTCCAGCTCTTTCATCACATTTTCCGGAATATCGGCCAGATCTTTTTCATTGTCCTTGGGAATCAGCACGGTCTTAATTCCGCCCCTGGACGCGGCAAGCAGCTTTTCCTTGAGCCCGCCAATAGGCAACACACGTCCGCGCAGGGTAATTTCGCCCGTCATGGCAATATCACGACGAATGGGAATGCGGGTCAGGGTGGAAATAATAGAGACGCACATGGCCACACCGGCCGAGGGACCGTCCTTGGGTGTCGCGCCCTCGGGAACGTGAACGTGAATATCCCGCTTTTCGAATACCGTCGGCTTAATGCCGAAATCAACGGCACGGGCACGAACATAGCTGGCGGCGGCCTGAATGGATTCCTGCATCACATCGCCCAGCTTGCCGGTGTATTTCATATTGCCCTTGCCGGGCAGAACCAGGGATTCGATCGTCAGCAATTCGCCCCCGACCTCGGTCCAGGCCAAGCCGGTAACGACGCCGACCATATCCTCTTCCTCGATCTCACCGTAGCGGAAGCGTCTGATCCCGGCATATTTACCCAGATTGCGGCGGTCGACCTTCACGACTTCCAGCTTTTTCTGAATGATGTCGCGCACGGCCTTGCGGGTCAGATTAGCCAATTCGCGCTCCAGGTTCCGAACCCCGGCTTCTCGTGTGTAATAACGGATCAGGTCACGCAAGGCGCCATCGGAAATCGACCATTCACCGGCTTTCAGTCCGGTCTCCTTAACCACCTTATCAATCAGGTGACGACGCGCGATTTCGACCTTTTCGTCCTCCGTGTAGCCTGAAATGCGGATCACTTCCATCCGATCCAGCAAAGGTTGAGGCAATCGCAAGGTATTGGCCGTGGTCACGAACATCACGTCTGATAGGTCGTAATCGACCTCCAAATAATGATCATTAAATGTGTTGTTCTGCTCGGGATCCAAAACCTCCAACAAGGCGGACGCGGGATCACCGCGGAAATCGGCACCCATTTTTTCGATCTCGTCCAGCAAATACAGAGGATTGCTGCGCTTGGCCTTTTTCATACCCTGAATAATTTTACCGGGCATGGAACCGATATAAGTGCGGCGATGGCCGCGAATTTCGGCCTCGTCGCGCACGCCGCCCAAAGACATACGAACGAATTCCCGTCCCGTGGCCCGGCCGATGGATTTACCCAAAGATGTCTTACCCACGCCTGGAGGGCCTA
Source organism: Rhodospirillaceae bacterium (assembly GCA_018667855.1). Classification (GTDB taxonomy): domain Bacteria; phylum Pseudomonadota; class Alphaproteobacteria. The sequence goes on along the minus strand of JABIRL010000288.1, from coordinate 279 downwards.
CCAAACAGAGGATGGCGCCCTTTACCTTGTTCGTTCGGTGTTGCACTGCCAGGTATTCAAGGATGCGTTCCTTGACCTTTTCCAGACCATAATGGTCCTCGTCCAGAACCGTCTGCGCCCGGTCCAGATCCTTGGAAATCCGGGAACGCTTCTTCCACGGGATGGACAGCATCCAGTCCAGATAATTGCGCACCACCGTGGCTTCCGCCGACATCGGTGACATATTGCGCAGTTTTTTCAATTCCGCCGTGGCCTTTTCCCGGGCCTCCTTGGTGAATT
>JABIRL010000216.1 GCA_018667855.1 Rhodospirillaceae bacterium | reverse complement strand
TTCATCTAACCCCATGATACCCGCGCCCGCCTGGGCGTATGTGCGTCTGAAGTGTTTGGTTGATGCCCCCAGAAACCCCCGTACTACTCAACCGAGACTCATCACCGGATCGAAGCCACCAATCGCTTCATTGCCGTCGGTAGCGCGTCCATCGCCGATTCCCCCTGATGTAGATACCCAGCCTGTCGAAGCGCAAGGGCGTCCATGGCGGAAACTTCGACTGGTATGACTTTAATCCAGCCATTGCGCCGGCGCTTCCTGAGCCGTCGCATTCGGATGGCAGTGGGGGAAGGTTTAGACATCGAAGTAGTCTCCTCTGGTTCGCGATGGAAATCCAGAAACAGGGAAAATTATCCTGAAGCCTTTCCTGCTTGAATATCAACGTAGCGGCGAGCCCGGCGATTGCCACAAAACATAGATAAGAGCGTAAGGAGGAATTCTAAGCCCTTGATCTTATTGGTGGGTGTACACAGGCTCAAACTATCGACCCGCAGACCAAGTGACAAAGGCGTGATCCTGACATTTGTAAATACAAATGGATCAAGTCCCTGGCACCCAGCACCCATATGCGAAATATTTGCTTACCCAGTGCTTACCACTTGATCGGCTTCTGTTTCAAGTATTTGCCTAAATCATTGAAAAGATTGGCGCACCCGACAGGATTCGAACCTGTGACCTCTGCCTTCGGAGGGCAGCGCTCTATCCAGCTGAGCTACGGGTGCCAATGCGCCAAGTCGGGCGCAAACTAGGGGGTTTTTTGGCTCGCCGCAAGGGCTGGACTGTTGATTGTCGCGGCGCGATGGGTATCATTCACGGGATGCGGGCCGAGCGGCCGCTGGCGATGTAATGAAATCGGGGTTGCGACCCCGTCGAAGGGACGGATGAGCCATGGCTGTGGAAGCACCGGAATCAAGTGAAGTCGAGAAAACCGAGATCCGCTGCGATGGCGGCGGGGCCCTGGGGCATCCGGCGGTCTATTTGAATATGGGTACCAAGGGCTGGGTCGAATGCCCCTATTGCGACCACAAATTCGTTCTCAAGGAAGGCGCGGCGGCGCATTGATGGCGCATTAAACTCGTATCACTGCCGTTCCATCACGGCGGCTGACCTTAGCCATCGCCGGTCGGCTTTAGTCCAATTCGTCGCCCCGGCGGTCGGGCCCGGTGTAGCTGCCGTCGGGCAGACGGCGGCGGTCGGGGCCGACATAGTGCGGGACCGAAACCTGCGGCACCGGGTTGTCACACAAATATTGCGCCAGATCACGCAGGGCAGTGGCGGAAATCGGCTTTATCATGACATGATCGACCCCGGATTTAACCAAACTATGCACGCGCTTGGGGCTGCTTTCGGCCAGCAGGTAGATCACCGGCAGTCCCTTGCGCGGCGTGGTGGCCGGGTTGCGGATATGCCGCAATAGCACCTTCGCCTCGAAATCAGAGGCGCCGATATCGGCGATCACCACATCCGCCGCGAAATCGCGCAAGGCTTCCTGCGCCGCATCAGCCTTTTGCGTGGCCGTGACGGCCAGTACCTCGCTCAAGGCAATGCGGTCAATGGTGCCGACACGCAATAAAAGCGCCTTCAGGGGCGCGGCGGCGGGCCCCGGCGTAACTGGCGGCGATGCTTTCGGCAGTTCAGGCAAATGACGATCCAACGTGAGCCGGGCCGGGGCTTCGGTACAGAGATGCAGAATAGACCATGCTGGCCGTCAAGCAAACCACCGGCTTGCGGTAAGAATGCCGTTGGGCGATGGAACCGGGGCGCAAGGGCCGGCGCGGTATCCGGACCCTTTAAGATAGAGCAATTGAACCAATCACTTATGTTGCCTGACTGATCCCGGGGTCGGTGAAAATTGCACTAGCAATACGAAAGGTCCTTGATATAACTACGCCATGACAGCAACTACACAATCCGGCGGCGAACCCCGGCCAACGGGCGCGGCCGAAGCCGGCAGCCTGCGCCTTGACGCCCGCGTTATCGGTCCGGTCGGCGGGGCGCATTTCCTCAGCCACTATTTAATTTACCTTTTGCCCCCCATCCTGCCCCTGTTGAAAGCGGATTTCGGCGTTGGCTATGCCGCGCTGGGTTTGATCATGACGGTCTTTAACCTGGCCTCGGGACTGACCCATGTGCCCATGGGCTTTCTGGTCGACAAATTCGGCGCCCGGCGCCTTTTGTTGTACGGGGTCACGGTTTCCACCCTGGCCTATGTGGGCATGGGGGCCTTTCCCGGTTACACCACCATGCTGGTCCTGGCTGCCTTTGCCGGCGTCGCCAACAGTGTCTATCACCCGGCGGACTATGCCCTGTTGTCGGCCTCGATCTCGCCCCGGCGCATGGGCCGGGCGTTCAGCCTGCATACCTTCGCCGGGTTCGCGGGCGGCGCCATGGCGCCTTTGGTCATGGCCTATACTTCCATAAAATGGGGCTGGCAAACCGGCTTGATGCTGACCGGTTTCTTTGGTCTGGCAGTCTGGCTGCCGTTACTGATCAACCGCCGCCATTTATCCGACAACGCCCCGGCGCCCAGGGACGAGGCAAGTCCAACGGTCGAAAGCGAAGTTTCAGAACCAAGCCGAAAGGTCGAGAAAAGCGGCATCGCACTGTTGTTATCGACACCGATCCTCATGTGTTTCCTGTTTTTCGTGATGCTGTCCATGTCACAGGGCGGTTTATCCACGTTCGCCGTCGCGGCCTTTGTCGCCATACAGGAGATTTCCCTGCAGCAATCGCAAATGGCTTTGACGACATTTCTGGTTGGCAGCGCGATCGGTGTTTTGCTGGGAGGCTTCATCGCGGACCGTACCCGACATCACGAATGGGTTGCGGTGGCCGGCTTCATGACGACGGCCGTGGTGGTCTTTCTGGTTGGCAACATCATGCTGTCGGCGGGCTGGATTATTGCTGCCATGGCCCTGGCCGGGCTGAATTTCGGTGTCATTATGCCGTCCCGGGACATGCTGGTCCGGGCCGTGACGCCGGACGGCTCCATGGGCAAGGTGTTTGGTTTCGTCTCGACCGGCCTGAACCTTGGCGGCGCCATCACACCGGTATTTTTCGGCTGGCTGATGGATCAGGGCGAGCCGCGCCTGCTGTTCTGGTTCGCGCCGGTCTTCATGGTATTGGCCACATTGACTGTATTGGCGGCCCGTTTCAGCCAACCCAAGGCCGCGCCGGAGCTCAAGGTTTGAACAATTCGAAATGGCGAAGGAAAAAGTCTTCCGGCGGCCTTCATTTTCATACGACAAGGCTCTATTTTGTTCCTAGTGGTGCGAACCACAATTCTTTAGAGTCTAGTGGTCTGATAAGTTGTTTGGGGATGTCCGCCGGATGGCACCGCCTTTGATAGCGAAACCAATGTCGCGATCGCATTCGCAAGGCCGATATGTGGCGCCTCCGTGGCCGCCCGTGCCATTGCCAGTGCCAGTACCGTTGCCATTTCCAGCCGTTGCGCTGCGCGCCGCCATATTTGCCAGCCTTTTCGCGACGATATTCATGACGATGTTTATGACGATGTTCGCGCCGGCGCGGGCCCAGGATGTCCAGCGGATCGCGGCTATCGTCAACGACGAAGTGATCTCGCGCTATGATGTGGAACAGCGCGTCGGTCTGGTCATCTCCACCTCGCGGCTGAACGATACGGCGAAGACGCGGCGCCGATTGCGGCGGCAAATCCTGCGCGGCCTGATCGATGAAAACCTGCAGCTGCAGGCCGCTAAACGTCATTCCATCAACATTGTCGATGCGGATATGAAACGCGCCTACCGCTTTATCGAACAGCAAAATAAATTGCCGCCGGGCGGCCTGGAAAAATACCTGGTGACCCAGCGGATATCCAAAACAGCCCTGGAAGCGCAATTGCGGGCCGAGATATCCTGGACCAAGCTGGTGCGCCGCCGTCTGGGCCGGAATGTGCAGATCGGCGATGAAGAGGTCGAGGAGGTGCTAGCCAGGCTGCAGGCCAATGCGGGGCGGTCGGAACAGAAAATTTCCGAGATATTCCTGCCCGTGGATACGCCGGAGCAGGATGAAGATGTTCGGCGCGCCAGTGTCGATCTGGTAAAGCAGCTGCGCGATGGCGCGGCATTCGCGGCCATGGCCCGGCAGTTTAGCCGCGGCGCCACGGCGGCACAGGGCGGCGCGGTCGGCTGGGTGCAACCGGGGCAATTGGCGGCGACCTTGGATCTGGCCATAGCGAAGTTACAAAAAGACGGCCTGTCGGATCCCATCAAGGCGGCGGGCGGCTACTACATTATCCAATTGCACGAGCGGCGGCAGATCGCGGCGGCGGCCAAGGACAGTATGAAATTACACCTGAAGCAGATTGTCCTGCCCGTGGCCAAGCCGGCCGCGGAAGCTGATTTCAAGGCCAAGGAAGAACTGGCCCAGGCAGCGGGGCAAAGTGCGAAAAGCTGCGGGGAGGTCGAGGCGGCGGCAAAAGAGCTGCCCGACGCCTCCGCCAACGACCTAGGCACCATCGCCCTGCCTGACCTGCCGCAAAATATTGCCGGGGCCGTCAAGGAATTGAAAATCGGCCAGTTCAGCGCGCCGATCCGAAACAAAACCGCCGTGATGATCTTGATGGTGTGCAAGCGCGAGACGATCCAGGGCAAGGGACCTAACCGGCAAAGCGTCTCGGACAACCTGGCCCGCCGGCGCCTGGCCATGCTGGCGCAGCGGTATTTGCGGGATTTGCGGCGCTCGGCGGTCGTGGAACTGCGTTAGCGCAAATGACCCAAACCCCTGCCAACGCAGCGGATTTGATCTTGGCTCCAATTGCCATGACCATGGGGGAGACGGCTGGTATAGGGGTGGAAATCGCCATCAAGGCCTGGAGCCGGCGGGCGATTTATGATCTGCCGCCCTTCTATCTGATCGCTGATCCGGAGCATGTGCGGGCGACCGTGAGCTTGTTGGCGAAGGTCAATATGGACAAAAAGGCCGGGGCGGTCACGGTGGTTGAAATCGCCGCGCCGGCGGACGCTGTGGCGTGTTTTGAGCAGGCCTTGCCGGTGTTCCCCCAGGCCCTGGCGCGGAAACCGCAGCCGGGCCAGCTGGATAAAGCGAACGCGCCTGCGGCGGTGGCCGCGATCGAGACGGCGATGGAGCATATTCGCACGGGCGCGGCCTCGGGTATGGTTACCAACCCGATCCAGAAATCAGTGCTTTACGATATCGGTTTTGCTTATCCCGGCCATACGGAATTCCTCGCCGCCCTTTGTGGCGACGGCCATGTGCCGGTGATGATGCTTAGCTGTCCGGGCCTCAAGACAGTGCCCGTGACCATTCATACCTCCCTGACGGACGCCGTGGCCAGTCTGACGACCGAACTGATCGTGGAACAGGCGATGATCACGGCGGCGGCCCTGAACCGCGATTTGGGTTATTCCCCGCCGCGCCTGGCGATCGCCGGCCTGAACCCCCACGCCGGCGAGGGCGGCGGTCTGGGCAGTGCCGAGGTGGAGATCATCCAGCCGGCCATTGATCAGCTGCGGGCCCGGGGCGTCGAGGTTCGGGGACCATTAGCTGCCGATTCCATGTTTCACGAGGCCGCCCGCCAGACCTATGACGTGGCGATCTGCATGTACCACGATCAGGCCCTGATCCCCGTCAAGGCGCTGGGTTTTGACTATGGCGTCAATACCACTCTTGGCCTGCCCATCATCCGCACATCGCCAGATCACGGCACCGCCCTTGATATCGCCGGCCAGGGCCGGGCCAATTCCTTGAGCCTGACCTCGGCCGTGGCCTACGCCGGATTGATGGCCCGCCATCGCGCCCGGATAATTTAGAGTGCCGGACGCATTATCCGGGCTGCCCGATGAACTGCCCCCCTTACGGGATGTCATTGCCCGGCACGAGATCCGGGCGACGAAAGCCCTAGGCCAGAATTTCCTGCTGGATCTGAACCTGACCAGAAAAATTGCTCGTGCCGGCGGGCCCCTGAAGGGGCAGACGGTACTGGAAATTGGCCCCGGCCCCGGTGGTCTGACCCGGGCCCTGCTGGCGGAAGGGGCCGATCATGTGGTGGCGGTGGAGCGGGACCGCCGCTGCCTTGCCGCCTTGCGGGAGTTGGCCGATCTCGTGCCTGGCCGCCTTACGTTGGTTGAGGCGGACGCACTGGAGATTGACGAATACGACCTGGACCCGAAACCCGGCCGTATCGTCGCCAATCTGCCCTACAACATCTCGACGCCGTTGCTGTTTAAATGGCTCGACCGTCTGGATTTGTTCGAACATATGGTGCTGATGTTTCAAAAAGAGGTCGCCCAGCGCATCACGGCGCCGGCGGGGGGCAAGGCCTATGGCCGTCTGTCCGTCATGGTGCAATGGCGCTGCCGGGCCGCAAATCTGTTCGATGTGCCGCCCCGCGCTTTCACGCCCGCGCCCAAGGTAACCTCCACCGTGGTGGCGCTGGAACCGCGCCCCGCACCTCTGGCGCCCGCCAAGCCGGAAGTTCTGGGGGCGGTGGTGGCCGCCGCATTCGGGCAACGGCGGAAAATGTTGCGCAGCAGCCTGAAACAGATCAGCGCCGACCCGGGCGGTCTTTTGCAAGCGGCCGGCCTGGAGCCGACGCTACGGGCGGAAAACCTCAGCGTCGAGCAATTCTGCGCCCTTGCCCGCGCCATCGAATAGGGAATGGGCCAAATGCCCGGAACTACTTTAGATAACGGCTGACCGCGGCTTGCATGGCCTCCGGTTCCACATGGGGCCAGGCGGCCCGGACCTCCCGCAACGCCCAGGACCGCAAACCATCGGCCTTCGTCTCCCCCGCCTCTCGGGCCGCCGCGATGCCGCGCTGGGCGCAAAATACCAGATCGGCCTCGCTTGGTTCGCACATCATGGCGGTGCCCCTGACTGTGTTGTTAGGTTTTAATCACGAAACCTAGAGCATTTCCGAATTGGAAATGCTCCGACCTTTAAGAATAGAGCAATTTTTCCAATCACTTAGAATCGGTCTGCGATTCACAATTGATCGGAATTGCTCTAGTCACGAAATGAAGGGTCCATGCCATCCAGCATGCGCAGCAGGGACGGCCAGGCCAGTCCGGCCAGGGAACCGCTGCCGGAAGCCATTTGGTTCTTTACGGTCTCGATCGACTTGTCCGACGGCATGTTCAGCTTGGTGCCCCCCGACAGGGCGCGGATCTGCATGGTGCAGGCCCGCTCCAGCATGAACATGGACAGGAATGCCTGCTGCACGTCCGGGCCGCAGGTCATGGTGCCGTGGTTGCGCAGAATCATGATGTTGCTGTCGCCCAGATTGGCCACCAGGCGCGACCGCTCATCAAGATCCAGGGCGATGCCTTCGTAATCGTGATAGGAAATATTGCCCGAAACGGTCATTGCGGTCTGGGTCAGGGGCAACAGGCCGTGGGCCTGGGACGAGACAGCGACGCCGTCGTCCGTGTGCAAATGCATCACGCAACCCACATCCGGGCGGGCGCCGTGCACCGCGCTGTGAATGGTGAAACCGGCCGGGTTGATGTCATAGTCGGATTCGGAAAGAACCTTGCCGTTGATATCCACCTTGACCAGGCAGGACGCCGTGATCTCGTGAAACATGTAACCCATGGGATTGATCAGGAAACATTCGCCCCCGTCCGGCCCGGTCTCATCCGGCACCCGGGCCGAAATATGGGTCAGGATCAGATCGGTCCAGCCGTAATGAGCAGCCAGGCGGTAACAGGCGGCAAGATCCACGCGGGCCTGCCATTCGGTTTCGCTGACTTTTTGTTGCATACGCACGACGTTCATGACGTCTTTCCTCTTTCCAATTGCATTTCTTATTCCGGCCAATTATTCGGGCCAATTATTCCGGTGCGGGGCCGGGGAATTGATCCCGCAACAGGCGCTTCAACGGCTTGCCCGTGGGATTGCGGGGGATTTCGTCGATAAAGACCGCGCCCTTAGGCAGCTTGAAGCGGGCCAGCTTGCCGTCACAATGGCGCAGAATGTCCGTTTCAGTCAAATCCTCATCCTTGCGCACGACCACGGCGAAGGGGCTTTCCCCCCAGCGTTCGCTGTCCATGCCAATGACCGCCACATCCGCCACGCCGGGATGAGAGGTAATGACGTTTTCCAGTTCGGCCGGGTAGACGTTCTCGCCGCCCGAAATGATCATATCCTTGACCCGGTCGTGAATGGTGATGAAGCCGTCCTTGTCCTGGATGGCGATATCGCCGGTGTGCAGCCAGCCGTCGCGAATGGTTTCGGCCGTGGCCTCCGGATTGTTCCAATAGCCCTTCATAACATGGGCGCTTTGCACCAGCAATTCGCCCGGCACGCCCGGCGCCGTGTCCTTGCCGTCATCGTCAACCACGCGCACGGTGGTGTGGAAGAAGGCCTTGCCCGCGGAACCGATCCTGACCATGGCGTCGTCCGGGCTGATCAGGGTGCCCGGCCCGCAGGCCTCCGTCAGACCATAGACCTGATGCACTTCGATGCCGATATCCTTGTAGCTTTCGATCAGGCTGGCGGGTACGGGCGAGGCGCCGGACATGATCCAGCGCAGGTGGGAATAGTCGTATTTCTCGAACTCCGGCACCATCAGCATGAAATTCAACATCGCGGGCACCGCCAGATTGACGGTCAGTTTTTCCCGCTCCGTAATCTCCCACATCTGTTTCGGATCGAACTGGCGCATCAGAATGGCGGTGCCACCGATATAGAACGTGACAATAACCGGCAGCAGAGCGCCCACATGGAACATGGGCAGGGCGATGGCGAAGCGGTCCTTGTAACGGAACTCGGCCGTGATGGAGAAGGTGATGATGGCCCACATCGCCGTGTTGTGGGAATGCTGGGCGCCCTTGGGCAAACCGGTGGTGCCGGAGGTATACATGATGAACAGATCGTCATCGTCGCCGGCATCAATCTCGGGCCCGGCATCCGAGGCCGGGCCGGTGAATTCCATATAGTCGGTGGCGAACAGATCCCGGTCATGGCCATCCTCGCAGAATTCGATCCATTGGCCGATCTGCGTCGCCGCCGCGCCGCCTTCGTGCAGTGTGCCGATAACATCGGCGAAATCGCTGCCGTACACCATCACCGTGGCGCCGGCGTCCTTGAGGATGAAGCTCAATTCATCTGCCACCAGGCGCCAGTTCAAGGGCACCACGATGGCGCCGATCTTGGCCAGGCCCATGAAGCTTTCGACGTATTCAATGCCGTTCATCATCAGAATTGCGACACGGTCGCCTTTTTTGACGCCTGAATCCCGCATGGCATTGGCCAGCTTATTGGCGCGTAGGTCCAACTCGCGATAGCTCAGCCGCCGTTCCGTGGCAGTATCGACAATCGCTTCCATGTCCGGATTCAGATGGGCACGCTTGCCCAGGAAAAGACCGATATTATTACGCATGACAAAACCCTCCCCGATTTTTGCAAAGTCTCCCCGAAATAGGGGGCATGTTCAATTGCAATTTCAGCTCGGTCGTTTGCGCACCAGGATTTTCTGCAGGCCTTCCAGGATCAGCTCGCGGCGCTGGTTGTGCAGAGTGGACCGCAGTACCACGACACCCGTGGTGCGGCCCGGCTCCAGCGCCGTGACCGACAGCATGGGATAGACCGTATCGCCGGCATACAGCGGTTTCAGGAATTTCGACGACTGTTCAATGAACGCGATCAGCGCATCACCGAAATAATGGGGCAGCATGCCGGCCCCCGGCGCGGTCTGGATCAGGGCCTGGAAGCCGTGGGCCAGCAGGTTTTCGTGCCCCCGGGCGCGGCAGTATTCGATATCATAATGAATGGGATGATTATCGCCCGAGGCCAGCTGAAAGGCCGCGAAATTGGCATCCGCCAAGGTGCGGGAGGGGATGGGGAATTCTTGGCCGACCGCCACGTCCTCGAAATAATGGGTCTGGTCCATCTCGTGCTTGGCGGGGTCAAAGCCCGCGTCGACATCCGGTTCACCGCGCATTTCCGTGCTCCTTGAATTGCAGCCCTCGCTGCGGTCACGATAGCACGCCAATTAGGGACAGGGTGTGGCCAAGCGTCACAGCGCGGCGACACACTATCGATCAAATTGACAATCGAGGGTGGCCGGTTACTTTAAAAATAAGAGATTCAAAATTAACGCCTTGTACCGTTCCGGGCGACGCCATGGAGAATGAACATGACCACCGCAAATTGCTTCGACGATGACAACGAATATGACTTTAACGCTCTTATCGCCGGCCTGAACCAGTACCTGCGCCTAAAGGCAACGCCCATCGGCATGAAGCGTTTTAGATCGGTGGCCGAGATGGAAGCGGTGGAAAAAGTCCGCCGCCCCAACCCGGCCGAGAAAATCGCCATGGATCAGGTCGTCGGGCAGACCCGCTGGATCGGCTATACCCTGGGCATCACCATGGAAAACCTCATGGGCGATCAATGCGGCGCCGTGGTCGGCCTGCACCCACCCGATAAGCAATGGCTGTCCGGTGACCGCATGAACGGTGTCTGGTACGGCACCCTGGATGACGCCGCCGCCCATCAGGCCGCCATGACCTGCGCCTCCTATGGCGATTACGAGGCCCTGGCCACTTCGCCGCTGGGCTCGGGCCGTCTGGACAACCCGGATATCTGTTTGTTGTACATGACGCCGGGGCAGATGATCACCTTCATCAACGGTTTGCAGTTCCTGAACTACAAAAAGCTGGAAATAAGCTGCGTCGGCGAAAGCGCATGCGCCGATTCCTGGGGCAAGGCGCTGTCGACGGGCGAACCCTCGGTCTCCATCCCCTGCTATGCCGAGCGTAAATTCGGCGGCGTCCAGGACGACGAAATGCTGGTCGCCCTGCCGCCCAGCTATCTGCCCAGCGTGGTCGAGGGCCTGGCGCAGCTAAGCCGCAACGGCTTGCGCTATCCCATCCCCAACCACGGCCTGCAAAAATCCCCCCTCGACAGCATCGCGAAAAGCTACGGCTAGGGAGCTATTCACGAAGCCCTACAGGTTCTATTCTACGGCGAATACCCCTGCGACAGCCTTCCACGCGAGGTGATCGTCATGCCTAAAGCCATCAAGGTATTTGCCGCCGTCCTGGCCGCCGTCGCTATCGCGGTGGTGGCCTATGCCCTCTACGACCATTACGGCGCCAAGCCGAAGCCCGAACTGACCCGCGCCGAACGCTGCACAGAAGAGAAAAAAATCAACGACGAGGGTGGCGCACCTCTGAGCCAGGACTGCCTGTTCTGGGTCCTGGGCGACAAGGAACTTGAGCGAAAGTTCAAGAAAGAGAAGAAAGAATAGGGTATTATACCGTCAATAGTATTTGTCTCTGGGAAGCCCTAATTCGCTGATAAATTGAGGATATGCAGTCATGGATAATTCTCGAGAGTTCACATTTTATGAAGGACAACTCATTTGGAGTCGCTTTAACGCAATGGTCGTTGCCCATGCGGTATTGATCGGATTTATCAGCCAGGCGGCCCTGTCTGATGCCGGAGCAGAAGTTTACGACATTACATCAAAAATGGTTGTTGTTGTTGGCTGTGTTGTTGGTGCCCAACTCGCGTTGGTCTGGTGGCGAATAACCAGCGTCGGATGGTCGCTACAGCATGCATGGCTCAATAAAGTAAAAAGCGATAAGAACGATGTCGCCCCGAAGGAAGTATATGAAAAATGGACGAAACGTTTTCTTTTTTCAAGTTACCAGGATCCGATCTGGTGGTGCGCGCATGCCGTCATTGCTATTTTCTTCTTCGCATACTTGTCTTTATTTTTGTATTTTTCAAATGAGGCAAATATCAATAAATACTTGATTTTAGCCATTTTTGTTGCGGCGATAGTCCTATTCGCTTTATTGCTTTTTTCTTCGTTAACTACGCTCAATATTCGAGATGAAGCCAAGGAATGAGATCTGTCGCTTTCAAGAAGCTCAGATTCCTATCATTTAGTATGAATAGGTCCTGATGTCATTGGTTTGCACTGTTCGTATATTTCTGGAATGGGCGCGCGTAAATGGCTGCGATTTAGAAAAACGTTGTCAGGTTTTTCGCCAGCAGGACGCTTTGGTCCAGCAGGATTTCGCGGCGGGTGATTACTAGGGCGCCGTTGCCATCCCGCCTGAGGCAATCGCGGCGTTTGCCGACGTAGAAGTCGGTCTCTACTTCGGTGCGGTT
>JABIRL010000320.1 GCA_018667855.1 Rhodospirillaceae bacterium | reverse complement strand
TGCACTGTCCGGTGATGTAGCCGCCCTGGGGCCCCGCCAAATGTTGGACCATGGCGGCGATCTCCTCCACTGTTCCCTTGCGGGCCAACGGGATCTTGCTGGCGACGCCGGATGGCAAGGTTCCGGCGGCGGCGCCGCGCACGGTATCTATGGCGCCGGGCGCGACGGTGTTGACGGTGATGTTGTCCGGTGCCAGCTCCATGGCCAGGCCCCTGACGAAGCCTTCCAACCCGGCCTTGGAGGCATTAACATGGGCCCGGCCCGGCGTGCCCATATGGTTCGATATGCCGCTAAGGCCGATGAACGCGCCACCGCCACGGGCCTGCATATGGGGAACCGCATGGCGGGCCAGCAGGAAGGCGCCGTCCAGGGCGACGGACAGAATTTCCCGCCATTCCGAATAGGTCATCTCCACGAACGGCGTTTGCCGGCGCAGGCCCGCGTTGCTGACCACGATATCGATGCCACCGGCTTCGTCGGCCAGGCGGGCGATCATCTCTTTCACCGCGCCTTCATCGGAGACATCGGCAAGATGCGCCATGGCCCGGCCGCCCGCATCATTTATTTCCGCCGCCACCTCTTCCAGGGCGTCGAGGTTGCTGCGGCCATTGATCAGCACGAAGGCGCCATCGTCGGCCAGACCATGGGCAATCGCCCGCCCAATATTCTGTCCCGCGCCGCTGACCAGGGCGACCTTGCCGGCAAGCGGTTTACTGTTTTCGTTTGTCATTGACCATGTCCCCCAGGCCCGTTGCGTTCACATCAGTATACAACCGGTTTTATCCGCTTTGGTGTATACTCAACATATCTCGCCGCAATGAGGATGCCGGACATGTTGAGCCGCGAAGAAAACGAATACCTGACCCATACCGGGCCCGATACGCCCATGGGAACCTTCATGCGGCGGTTCTGGATGCCGTTTATGCTGTCTAAGGAAATTATCGAGCCGGATGGCGCGCCCCAACGTGTCCGACTGCTGGGCGAGGACCTGTTGGCGTTCCGCGACAGCGAAGGACGGCTTGCCCTGGTGGACGAATATTGCCCGCACCGCCGGGTCAGCCTGTTCTTTGGCCGTAACGAGGCCTGCGGCATCCGCTGCGTCTATCACGGCTGGAAGTTCGATGTGGACGGCAACTGCGTCGACATGCCGTCGGAGCCGGCGGACAGCACCTTCAGGGACAAGGTCAAGCTGCGCAGTTATCCGGTGCGCGAGAAAGCCGGCATTATCTGGGCCTACATGGGTCCGCCGGAATTGATGGGTGATCTGCCGGATATGCAATGGATGGGCGTGCCCGACGACCACCGCTATCAATCCCGTTGGTATCAGGAAAGCAATTATGCCCAGGCTGTGGAGGGCGAGATCGATTCCGCCCATGTCAGTTTCCTGCACAGCAAGCTGGACAATGACGCCGCCAACAAGGCGGCCCTGACGGGCGCCTTTTTTGCCGAGGACACGGCGCCGAAATGGAAAGTGACCGAGGGCGAATTCGGCATGACCCTGGGCGCCCGGCGCCGCGTGGACGGCGGGCGCTATTATTGGCGCATGAACCAGTGGCTCTATCCGTTCTACACCATGATCGCGCCGGTTCCGGGGGAGTCCCGCACCGTGCGCGCCTGGGTTCCGGCGGATGACCATCATTGCAATATCATCTGCATTACCTATCGCGACGACAAGCCGGTGACAGAACAGGAACTGCACGATTGGAGCACCGGGGCTGCGGCCCATGCCGCATTGATACCGGGCACCCTGACCCCGGCCGCGAACGCCACCAACAACTACAACATCGACAGGGACCTGCAGCGCGCCAGCTCGTTCACCGGCATCGTCGGCATTCGCGCCCAGGACGCCGCGATGACGGAAAGCGCCGGCGCGATTGTCGACCGTTCGCTGGAGCATCTGGGCACATCCGATACCGCGATCATCAAGATGCGGCGGCTGTTGATCGACAGTGCCCGAAATCTGGAAAATGGTATCGAGCCGCCGGGCGGCCGGAACGGCGCGCTGTATCGCGTGCGCTCCCATTCGGTAATGATCGACGAGGATGATGATTTCGACGAGCGGCCGGATATTCTGGCCGCCATGGGGATCAATGACACGAACAGCGGAGTGACCGTTTAAATGCAAAACATAGGACAATTCGAAATCAGCCGGGTGATCGAGAGCGAGGGGCCGTTTCTTGGGGTTCAGGATTTTATTCCCGACGCCACCCTGGATGTGATCGAGGCCAACCGCGATTGGTTGATGCCGCGCTTTATCGAGCCGGAGACCCTGAAGATCAATCTGACCATTCAGTCGTATATTCTGCGCACGCCGCGCCACACGATCCTGGTCGATACCTGTGTCGGCAACCACAAGGACCGCCCCGGCCGGCCCATGTTCGATCAACTGGACCTGCCCTATCTGGCCGATCTGGCCGCCGCCGGGGTGCAGCCCGAAGAGGTCGATTTCGTCCTATGCACCCATTTGCACGTGGATCATGTGGGCTGGAATACACGGCTTTTGGATGGCCGATGGGTGCCGACGTTTCCCAACGCCAAGTACATTTTCGCGCGCAAGGAATATGAATTCTGGGAGCAGCGCCACCTGGACGGCACCGAGGGCAAGGTGCCCAACGTCTATGACGACAGCGTGCTGCCGGTGATGGAGGCGGGCCAGGCGGTGTTGGTCGATATGGATCACCAGATCGATGACGGCATGTGGTTCGAACCCGCCCCTGGCCACACGGAGGGCAACGTGGTCCTGAACCTGCAGTCCCAAGGCGCCAATGCGGTGTTGTCCGGCGATGTCATGCACCATCCCATACAGCTGGTGCGCCCGGAATGGTCCAGCCGGGCCTGCGAAGACGTGGTGCAATCGGCGGCGACGCGCCGGGCCTTGATCGAACGCTATGTCAATACAGACACCCTGATCGCGCCGGCTCATTTCGCATCACCCACCATGGGTCACATCATCAGTCGTGGGGATGCCTTTGGTTATCGTCTGATCGGCGAAGGTTGAGCGTGCCGGGATAGGTTATTCGATTTCCCGACGTACGATCTTGGCGCCCGCCACCATGGCCTTTAGTTTGCCGAAGGCGACATCCCGGGCCAGATATTTCATGCCGCAATCGGGGGCCGCGATCAGGCGGTCGGGGGTGATGTGCCGCAAGGCGCCGCGTAATCTCTCCGCGATCAATTCCGGGGTCTCCACCGTCTCGTCACCAAGATTGATGACACCGAACAGTACCTTCTTGCTGGGCAGTGTCTCCAATATGGCGGGATCAAGATTTGGTTCCGCCGCCTCGATCGAGATCGCGGTGGCGCAGCATTTATCCAATTCCGGCAGGAAGGAATAACCGGCCGGCTTGTCGCTGACCACATAGGCATAGCCAAAACACAGATGCACCACGGTGGTGCCTTCGATGCCTTGAAGCGCCCGATCGATGGCGGCAATACCGAAGCGGTTGGATTCAATCGGGTGGGCCTGCATATGGGGTTCATCGATCTGGATGACGTCCGCGCCGGCCGCCTTCATCTCCCGCACTTCCTCGTTCAGGACCTCGGCGTAGGCCATGATCAGGGCCTCCTGATCGCCGTAATGTTCGTCCGCCGCCATCTTCGCCATGGTGAAGGCGCCGGGGATGGTGATCTTGATGCTCTTGTCCGTATGGGCCCGCAGAAAGGCGACATCGCGCACCTGTACCGGTTCCTTGCGCTTGATGGGTCCGACGACGCGGGGCACCAGTGTGGGTTTGCCAGTTCGCCCCGGTACCGTCGCAGGATTGTCCACATCAATGCCGTCCAGAGCATTGGCGAAGCGGTTGAAGTAACTCTCGCGACGAACCTCGCCATCCGAGACGATATCGATGCCGGCGCGTTCCTGGTCATGCAGCGCCACCAGCGTGGCATCGTCCTGGGCACCTTGCAGCAGATCCTCCGTCGGCCGCCAGACATCGCGCATGCGTATGCGCGGCGGCCCGCTGCCCAGCAAAATATCTTTATGCACCAGCCAGTCGGGCTGCGGGTAGCTGCCCACCAGGGTGGTTGGTATCAAGCTGTTGCTCACGGCTGCCTCCCAAGGATTTCATATTCCCCAACTTGGGCGCTACACTCTCATAGTGGGGCTACGACAGAAAGGGAAAACCATGCCTGTGACCAGCACACAAACCCGGCCAAGGCGATTGCATCACGCCGCCTGGGTAACCCGGGATATGGAGGTGACGCGGCATTTCTATGAAGACATTATCGGCGTACCGCTGACCGCCACCTGGGCCGAAAAGGCGCCGTCCACGGGGCGGGAATACTGCCATACCTTTTTCGAATTCGGCGACGGCAGCGCACTGGCGTTTTTCCAATGGGCTGATCAGGACGAAAATCCCATCGAATTGCAATCGCCGGGCCATGTGGCTTTCGAATGCGATGGCGAAACGCAGCAAGGCATTAAGCAGCGCCTGGAAGCGGCCGGCCATGACATTCGCGTCACCGATCACGGCTATTGCGTCTCGCTCTACGTGAACGACCCCAATAACCTGCGCCTGGAATTTACCGTCGACCACCCCGAGCTGGAACGGATCATGGCGGAACATCAAAACAACCCTCATGACGACCTGAAACGCTGGTTGTCGGGCGACCACAGTGTCAACAACGATATCCGGGCGCACTAGTTATTTCGGCTTTGGGGTGCCGCTTGATAGTCGTTCCAGAGCTCTGGACAATTCCGCTGTAGCTTTACGTTGATCGTCGGCAGACATCGAAGCGACATCCATATCCAGCTGAAAGTGCGGCAGCTCCGCATGGACCGGCCTATCGCCGATGTTCATTTTTTCATGCAAATCGATCACGCGGTAGGTGGCGACCGGATAGGCCATGCCCTTGACATCAACTTCGCCGCGTTCCTCGCACAGGATATCGGATTTTATATGGGCATGGGTTTCATAGGAGATCAGAATTTCACCGGGTGAGGACGCCGCCTCCAGCCGCGACGCCAGATTCACGCCGCCGCCGATGATCGTATAGTCCATGCGGTCATCACTGCCGAAGTTACCGACCGTACAATAATCCGTGTGAATGCCCATGCGGCAGCGTAGCGGTTTTTCGATGCCCGAGGCGCTCCAAATCCGTTGCAGCTCATCCATTCTGTCACGCATCGCGATCGCCATCCGAACACACGCCTGGGCGTCCGCCTTCACGCCTTTGGTTTCAGGATCACCGAAAAAAATCATGATGGCGTCACCGATGAATTTATCGATGGTCGCCCCGTATTCCAGCGCGATCCGGGACATCTCGGTTAGGTAATGATTGAGTAGCTGCGTCAGTTCCTCGGATTCAAGTTTGTCGGCAGTTTCCGTAAAGTCCGCGATATCGGAAAAGAACACCGTGAGTTTTTTCCGACTGCTGGCGACCTTGACCTCCTGCCTGCCACTGAAGATCGATTGATAGATTTGCGGTGAAAGATACTTCGCCAATTGGTTCGATAGCCGCTCCAAGACATTGGTCTTTTCCGCCAGCTCCGCCTCGCGCCGCTTCAATTCGGTGATATCCGTATAAACGGCGACATAGCCGCCATCATGGGTCGGCCGTTCGTTGACCTGCGCCCAAGTGCCGCTGGAAAATCGAATTTCCACGGCGCGCCGAAGTTCTTTCTGCCGCTGCCGCCGCTGTTCGACATACTCTTCGGTGGTACCTTGGACATCCGGAAACATGCCCGCCTCGAATGCCGCGGCCAAAAAATCCAGCTGATAAGCGCCGGGCACGATCAGATCGGCGATCTCCTGACCCACGGCGTCAACATAGAACTGGCGATAGGTGTCATTGCACAGGACAAGGCGCCGTTCGCTGTCGAAGACGACAAATCCTTCCTGCACCGACATCACCGTATCGACAAATTGCTGGCGGGCGCTTTCAAGCGCCTTGTTCAGCCGCTCAACTTCATCCCTCGGGGATGAAAGGCTACGGTCGTTGCTGCCGACTTTCCCGCCATCTTGCCGCTCGTCGTCGGATCGCGCCATCGTCCGTCCAATCTACCGCCTATCGCAGTCATACCACATCGCGATCATTGGCTGATGGGAAAGGAGATCTATCACCGTTCACCCACCGCTTACGATAATGGCGACGCGGATGTCTAAATTTCCTGTCCAGGCGGGGGATTGCCCACAGCCTCCTCCAATGTCTTCGCCTCGCGCCATTCTTCCGGCGGACGGGATGCATCATGCGGGGCGATACGGTCCATGCCCCAGCAGATTTCCAGGTTGTGGCCGTCGGGATCCTTGAATTCGATGGCGATCTGCTGGCCGGCACGGCGGCGCCCCTCGAAATGCAGCGCCACGCCGTGCCCATGCAGATGGTCGCGGGCTTTAAATACTTCCTCGACCGTTCCAACCTCAAAGGCGAAGTGATGCAGTTCGCTATTACTTACCTCGCCCGTACCGCCGCCAATCAGGGCAATGCCGTGGTGATCATTATTGCAGCGGATAAAAGCCATACCGCCGGGTATCATTGATTCGGGATAAGCGTCTGACACGCGAAATCCCATGACCTGGGTGTAGAAGCGGACGGACCGTTCCAGATTCCGCACCTTCAGGGCCACATGGCTGATTTTCGACGCGGCAAAGGGGATGTCGTCGGGCGTTTCGGCCTCGTACAGCTTGCGCACATCGGCGCGTTGCAACCCGTCGTGATCGATGCTTGAGGGGGTCATGGTCCTCTCCTATTGCTATGGCCGATGGGGCAGATCCAGGCCGACGCCCTCCAGATGCGCAAACAATTTATTCAGGGTATCGAGGGTGGCAGTCGGCAATGGCGGGCTTAGGATCGATGCGATGTTGGATTTCAAATGCGCGACGCTGCCGGTGCCGAACAAAATGACATCCGTGCCGGGTTCGTGCCGGGCGAAGCGGTAGGCCGCATCGATCACGCTGTCCGCGCCGCCGTCGTGCAGCAGAAAATCCAGCGGCTGTTCTTTCTCAGCCAATTCCATTGCTACTTCGCCGGACGCGGCCAGACGCGTCATGATTTCACGTAGGTAATCGGGATCCGAGAATATCCGCCGAACCACGAACATCATCAGTGTTCCAATGCCGTTCTTCAGGGTGTTTGGAAAAACACTTTGCCGGGCGTTGTGGTTCATCATGTGAAAGGCCAGCATGACCACCTGCCAAATATCGTCATCAAAGGCACGGGCCAGCATGTCATGACGGTGGTCGTTGGGCCCGGTTTCAGTGACGCCAAGAAATCGAAACTTGCCTTTTTCCCGCTCCCGCAACAGCGCCGGTGCGATCTCATTCAGGGCGTGGTCGTACTCGGCCGGCCGAACGCCGTGCAGATTAAAAACATCCACGTGGTCCATTTGCAATTGCCGCAGGGAAGCCTCCAGACTGGCGACGACCTCCGCGCCCGTCAAAAGCTCTCCGCCCTTTCGTATCTGGCTTTTCGTTGAGATGACGACTTCGTCCCGCGGCACTTGACCGGTGGCCAATCCGACAATTCGTTCGGTGCCGTAGACTTCCGCAGTATCAAAAAAATTGACCCCCAGATCCATGGCCTGTCGCACCAGCGCGACGGACTCCGTTTCGCTTTTGCCGCCGGCTTGACCAAGCCGGCTGCCGCCACCGCATCCAAGCCCGGCAACGCTGACATTCAAACCTGTCCGTCCAAGGGTCGTGTAGTCCAAAATGCTACTCCCGAAATTTCAAAAAGATCACCATTCCGATTTATAGCCCGTGAATGGCGTTGGAATACGTTGAATATCACGCGCCACCTCGCGAAGGGGCCCCGGGTCGGTATCGGTTGGTATAAACAACGACAGGGTATCGGCCAGCCCGCCATATCGATCGGCGATTTTGGCGCCGATCTCGTCGTGAGTGCCGACGACAGCAAACAGCTCGACGACGTCATCGGATATCATCGCGGCCATTTCGTCCCAACGCCCTTGCGCCGGCAGGGGACGCAATTTTTCGCCCAATTCCTCCATGTCATGCAATCGCAGGACATGCCAATAGGCCCGTGTCGAGCAGTAGAATGCGATGCGAAAGCGGATATATTCCCGCATTTTCGCCACCGCCTCGTTGCGGGCCCCGGTCGCGACAAAGGCGCCGGATACCACTTCAATATCGCTCCGCATGCGGCCGCTGCGTTCCAGACCTTCGCCGATACGCACCAGCGAGGCTTCCTGCAGATAGCGCCGGGTCGAGAACGGATGCAGCCGAACACCGTCGGCCACTTCGCCCGCGACACGCAGCATTGCCGGACCGACCGCCGACATGGCGATAGGTATGGGCGGCAGGCCCAACGGCCGGGGCGAGAAATTCGGCGTGGTCAGGGTCAAATCGTAACTGTCGGAATGATAGTCCAGCGGTTCCTCGGTTTCCCAGGCCCGCCAGACTGCGCGAACGGCCCCGATATAATCCCGCATGCGTGGCGCGGGCGGGGTCCAGGGAATACCGTAGCGGCGCTCGTTATGACCCTTCACTTGGGATCCGAGTCCAAGATAGAAACGGCCGTCCGAGGCTTTGTTCAAATCCCATGCGGCATGGGCCGTGATCGTCGGACTGCGGGGAAAGGCAATGGCCACGGCGGTGCCGATTTGCACCCGCGCGGTGGCAAGCGCCGCCACGGCCAGCGGCGGAAAGGGTCCATGAGCATTTTCCAAGGCGACGACACCGTCAAAACCCGCCGCCTCCGCCGCTGCCGCCTCGCTCTGCGCCTGGCGCAGATCATCGTTGGGTAGGTGATAGACAACGCGCATTTATAGACTCACAATATGTTTCACTACTGCTTTACTATAGAGCGGATTCGAGCGGTCCTGAAAGTTCATGGGGGAAATCATGAAAACCAAACAGTTGGGCAGTAGTGATCTCGACGTACCGGTCATCGGACTTGGCTGTATGGTCCTGCCCGGGTTTTACGGACCGGGCAGCGAGGAAGACGCCATCGCCACCTTGCACAAGGCGGTCGAATTCGGCGTCAACTTCCTCGACAGCTCGGACCTTTATGGCGCGGGTGAGAACGAGGAACTGATCGGCCGTGCCGTTGCCGGGCGCCGCGACGACTACATCATCGCGACCAAATTTGGCAATGTACGCACGGTGGAAGGCAAACCAGGTATCGATGGTCGGCCCGAATACGTACAACAGGCCTGCGAGGCGAGTTTGAAGCGCCTCGGGATCGACGTGATCGATCTTTATTACCAGCATCGTGTTGATACCACCGTGCCCATCGAAGATACCGTCGGCGCCATGGCGCGGCTGATCGAACAGGGCAAGGTGCGTCATCTGGGCCTATCCGAGGCCGCCGTGGAAACCGTCCGCCGGGCCCACGCCACCCATCCCATCACGGCCCTGCAGTCGGAATATTCCCTGTGGTCCCGCGAAGTGGAAGATGCGTTGGTGCCCGTGACGGCGGAACTGGGTATTGGCTTCGTGGCCTATTCACCCCTGGGACGCGGCATGTTCGGCGGTGATATCACGGGTCCGGATAGCCTGGCGGAAGGTGACCGCCGCCGGGATCATCCGCGCTTCCAAGGGGAAAATCTGGAACAGAACGTGCAATTGGTGGAACCGGTGCGGCAGTTGGCGGCAGCCAAAGGCGTGACAACGGCACAGATCGCCCTGGCCTGGCTGTTGTCCCGTGGCGAGCATATCTTCGCCATTCCGGGAACCCGGCGCGTCGACCACCTGAAAGCCAACGCCGCCGTGCCAGATATCGTCCTTACCGCCGACGAGATCGCCGGCCTGGACGCGGAAATCCAACAGGACGCCGTCCAAGGCACCCGCTACCCGGCAGGGGCAATGGCGGCCCTCAACAGATAGCTGTAGCGATCGCGAGTATTCCTGACCGCCTATCCACCTTCCCGGCGATGGTCGCATTTGTTTTCGACCAATCCGGAGCGACCGCGCAAAGCGCCTGGCTGCAGTTCCAGGCCCTGAAAACGGCAGGAATCAACGCTTTTCGAAAGGGTCAGATTTTCCACCAATTCGGTCGTGAAGCCAAAGGGTTGATAATAGGCCGGATCGCCAATGACCAGCACCGCGCCATGGCCCAAGGCCCTGGCCCGGGCCAGACTGTGATTTATCAGGATTTTGCCCAAACCACGGCCGCGCCAGGCTTGGCCCACGGCCAATGGGCCTAGCAGCAATGCGGGATGGCTTCCTTCGATGACAACCGGCCAATAGCGAATGGTGGCGCACAGGAATATTGCCCCACGCAGGACAAAACATAATTCGGGTATGGGCGGTTTGTCGCCCCGCAGGCAATAAGCGGCCCGCTCCAACCGGTTCGGACCAAATGATTGATCCAAAAGTTTTTCGATCTCGGGCCCGTCGACGGGCTTTTCGGCAATGACTTGAAACATGATTTGGCTTCCGGGTTGACGATTGTAATTTGCGCCGGGTCCGGTTTGCCGCGGGTTGGCCCTAGTTGGATTGGAGCAACGCGCGATCCATCGCCCGGCGCCCGCATGTTGATACGAAGATCAATACATTTATCGATACGGGGCGTCGGATGGAACGTCGTCGTCGTCGTTGCTCAAAATGTGACATATCTTGCCAATTCCGTTTGCTTTCGCCGCCTGCTATAGCAGGGGTCGGTCGACAATGCTAGCGTCGGCCCCAGAAACTATTCCCAAACGAGTTGGAGGACGCAAAATGGGTTTGATGGATGGCAAGGTGGCCCTGGTCACCGGCGCCGGGCGCGGGATTGGCCGCGCCGTGGCGATGAACCTGGCCGAGGCCGGCGCCCAGGTGGTGGTCAACGATTTCGGCGGCGATCTGCATGGCGAGGCAACGGAACAGACGCCGGCCCAGGAAGTGGTGGCGGAAATCACGGCGGCGGGCGGTGAGGCCGTGGCCAACGGCGGCAATGTCGCCAAGGCGGATGATGCGGCGGGCATGGTGCAAACGGCGATCGACAGCTTCGGCAAGATCGACGCCGTGGTCAACGTGGCCGGCATTCTGCGGGATGCCTATTTTCATAAAATGGCGCCAGAGCAATGGCAGGCAGTCATTGATGTGCATTTGAACGGCACCTACAACGTAGCCCGCGCGGCGATGGAGCATTTCCGGGCCCAGGAGTCAGGGGCCTATGTGCATTTCACCTCCACATCCGGGTTAGTGGGCAACACCGGTCAGGCCAATTATGCCGCCGCCAAGATGGGCATTGTCGGTCTGTCCCGGGTGATCGCCATGGAAGGTGCACGATTTAATGTACGTTCCAACTGCATCTCGCCCTTCGCCTGGACCCGGATGATCGAGGCCATCCCCGTAACCTCGGACGAAATGGCCGAGGCCTTCGATAAATTCCGCCAAAATGCCTCCGCCGAACATGTCGCCCCCGTGGCCACCTATCTGGTCAGCGACGCGGCCAAGGACGTGACCGGCAATATCTTCGGCGTGCGCGGCAATGAAATCTATCTCATGAGCCAGCCGCGACCCATCCGCACTCTACACAAGGGTGATGGCTGGACCCCGGATGATCTAGCCGCAACGTTGGAACCGGCCCTGCGCCACGACCTGTACGGTCTGGAAGGCAGTGGTGAGTATTACTCTTGGGATCCCATCTAGACCCTTCAAGAAAACACAACAAAGGAAAGCAAAATATGTATTTCGATCCCAAGGACGGCATGAGGCCGCCACCATTCAAGCACTCAGTCTATAACGCCCTGGTGGTGCCCCGGCCCATCGGCTGGATATCTTCCATTAGTACGGATGGCGTCATCAATCTCGCCCCCTTTAGCTTTTTCAACGCCTTGTGCGGCGCGCCGCCCTGCGTGATGTACTGTCCCAATGGCTTCAAGACCGGCACGGAGGAGGAAAAGGACTCCCTGACCAACGTGCGGGAAACCGGCGAGTTCGTCCACAATATGTGCACCGTGGAACTGCTTGATGCCATGAATGCCACCTCGGCGCATGTGCCCTCGTCCGTGGACGAAATGGCCGCGGCCGGGTTGCATGCCGTGCCTTGTGAAAAGGTGAAACCGCCGCGGATCAAGGAATCCCCAATCGCCCTGGAATGCGTGGTGTTGCAGATCGTGGACCTGCCAGCATGGGATAATACACCACCCAACACCATGGTGATTGGCGAGGTCGTGGGCATTCATGTGGACGACAATGTGATCGTCGACGGCATGATCGATGCCCGCGAGGTCAAGCCACTGGCCCGGCTTGGCTATCTCGACTATGCCCCCATATTGCCTGAACACGTATTCTCCGTGCCGCGTCCGGACTAGCATGACCAGCGGCACCCACGACTACCTGGAGGATCCCCGCAACGCCACCATTCTGATATCCATCAATGGCGAAATGCTGCTCCGCGACGACGCCAAGGTTTCGGTCTTCGATTCCGGTTTCATGCTGGGCGACGGGGTTTGGGAAGGCATCCGCCTGCATCGCGGCAGCCTGTTGTTTCTCGATGCCCACATGGACCGGTTGTTCGAAGGCGCCAAGGCCATTGATATGGATATCGGTCTGAGCCGGTCGGAGATGGTGGCGCGGATCAGGGCGGCCCTGGATGCCAACGGCATGACGACGGATGTGCATATCCGCCTGATGGTCACCCGGGGTATCAAATCAACGCCGTATCAGCATCCGAAGGTGACCATCACGCCGCCCACGGTGGTGATCATTCCGGAATACAAGGTGGCGACGGAAGGCGCGGGCCTTCGCCTGGCCACGGTGCATGTGCGCCGGGGCGCGCCGGACGTGCAGGATCCGGGCCTGAACAGCCATAGCAAACTGAATTGTATCCTGGCCTGCATTCAGGCCGACAAGATGGGCGCGGACGAAGCCCTGATGCTGGATCCCCATGGCTTTGTCGCCACCTGCAATTCGACGCATTTCTTCATCGTGCGCAAGGGCCAGGTCTGGACTTCGTCCGGGCGTTATTGCCTGGCCGGCATCACCCGGGCCAACGTGTTGGATTTAAGCCGGGACAACGGCATTGAAGCGTTCGAAAAGGACTTCAGCCTGATCGATGTTTATGGTGCCGACGAGGCTTTCGTAACCGGAACCTTTGCCGGCCTGATCCCGGTCACCGAAATTGACGGCCGCGCCATCAGTTCCGAGAAAGGCCCCGTGACCACCCGGTTACAGAACCTCTACAAGGATTTGTGCGAGCGGGAAGCTGGCGCATGAGCCGTCCCGACCCGGTGGGAACTGCCCCGGTCCGTATTGCGATGTGGTCGGGGCCGCGCAACATCTCCACCGCCATGATGCGGTCGTTCGAAAATCGGCCCGATTGTGCCGTTTGGGATGAACCTTTCTATGCGCACTATCTGTCCGAGACCGGCCTGAACCATCCCCTGGCCGACCGGATCATCGCCGCCTACGAGACCGATTGGCGGGCCGTGGCTGCACGGGCAACGGGGCCGGTACCGGACGGCAAATCGATCTTTTTTCAAAAGCATATGACCCACCACATCCTGCCCCATATGGACCTGAACTGCCTGGACGGCCTGCGCCATGGCTTCTTGATTCGGGAGCCGGCACGGGTCCTGATGTCTTATGTGGACAAACGGGCTGATGTTACGCTGGAAGATCTCGGCTTCCCGCAACAACAGCGGCTGTTCGAGGCGGTTTGTAAAAACGATGGCAAGTCGCCGCCCGTGCTGGATGCCGACGATGTGCTGGCCGATCCCAAGGGCATGCTGGCGGCTTTGTGCGCCGCCCTGAACATTCCCTTTGATGCGGCCATGCTGTCATGGCCCGCCGGTTCACGGGACAGCGACGGCCTGTGGGCCGCTCATTGGTATGGCGCTGTGCAACAATCCACCGCCTTTCAGGCGCCCGGCATGGCCCCGCGCGAGGTACCGGAGCATTTGATGGAAATATTGAATGACGCCGAGTCATTTTACCAAACCCTGTATCCCCATCGATTGCGGGCGGTATGACAATCCGCTGGCTATGCATGGTCATGGCGTTGTTTTTCATCACGCCTGCCCTGGCCAAGGCGCCCAACGTCGTGGTGTCCCTGAAACCGGTGCACGGCCTGATCGCCGGGGTGATGGCGGGCGTCGGCGAACCCGGACTGTTGTTGGCGGCGGTCGCCGACCCGCACAGTCACGCCCTGCTGCCATCGCAGGCACGCAGTCTGGCGTCGGCGGAGGTGGTGTTCTGGGTCGGCGCGAAACTCGAAAGATACTTGCAAAGACCATTGTCGAACATCGCCGCCAAGGCACAAATTGTCACCTTGCTGGACAATCCTGAACTGCGCATTTTGCCCGCCCGGCGGAGCGGTATTTGGCGGCCCCATGATCACGAAGCGGGCGGCGAGGACCACGAAGCGGGCGGCGATCATGACAGCGACCCCCATTTCTGGCTCGACCCTCGCAACGCCCAGGCCATCGTGCGGCAGGCCGTCATGGTTTT
Source organism: Rhodospirillaceae bacterium (assembly GCA_018667855.1). Taxonomy (GTDB): domain Bacteria; phylum Pseudomonadota; class Alphaproteobacteria. The sequence goes on along the minus strand of JABIRL010000320.1, from coordinate 63,526 downwards.
GCGCAAGGTTGACCCGGACAATGGCCATCTGTATTCGCAAAATGGCGATGGGATGCTGTATGGGCTGAGTGTGTTGGAGGCCGACCTGCATCGCCTGTTGGCGCCGGTCCGTACCTTGCCCTATCTGGTATTGCATGACGCCTATCAGTATTTCGAGGCTCGTTTTCGGACCAATGGCGTTGGCGCAATCGCCATTTCGCCGGACCGCAAACCCGGGGCCCGGCGTATCGCGGCCATCAGACAACGTTTGCGGCAAGGCAACGTACGCTGCCTGTTTCAGGAAGCTGAATTCAATAGCAATATTGTTGCCACGCTGACGGAAGGATCTGATATCCGCGTCGCCACACTGGACCCCATAGGATTGCGGGTGCGGCCAGGGTTGGGCGCTTACGGTCAAGTCCTGCGCCAATTGGCCGGCGCATTAGAGAATTGCCTATCCTATTCCCTTGGCCCTTAAGGAGCTGCCAATGCCTGAACAAGATCTCATCACGACGGAGCGCGACGACGGTATCGGCTTCCTGACCTTCAATCGCCCGAAAAAGCTGAATGCCTTCAACAACGAATTAATGACGGCGGCCATGGCCGCCATGGACGGATTCGCCATCGATGAAGATGTTCATGCGATTGTCGTGTCCGGTGCCGGGCGCGCCTTTTCCGCCGGCTTCGATCTGCAGGCCTCCGGCGAGCGCAAGCTGGACAGCATCGACAAAGTGCGGGCGCAGATGGCCTTGCAGTTCGATTTCATCATGAAGTTCTGGGATAACCCAAAGCCAACGATTGCCGCCGTGCACGGCTTCTGCCTGGCCGGCGCGTTCGAGGTTTCCCTGGCCTGCGATATCACCATCGCCAGTGACGACGCGGTTTTTGGCGAGCCAGAGGTGCGCTTCGGCACCGGCGCCGTGGCCATGCTGCTGCCCTGGGTGACCGGCCCGAAACAGGCCAAGGAGTTAATGCTAACCGGCGAGGACCGTCTGTCGGCGGCAGATGCTTTGCGTATGGGCCTGGTCAATCGCCTGGTGCCGCAAGAAGACCTGTCGGGTCGCGCCAGAACCATGGCCACCAAGATCGCGCGCTCTTCCTCGGTCTCGGTTCGGCTGTCCAAACAGGCCATCAATCGCAGCTACGAGATCATGGGCATGCGGCAGGCTTTGTTAAGTGGTCTGGATCTGGATGTGGAGATCAATTCCACGCCGTCATGGGAAAAGCAGGAATTCGCCCGCATCCGCAAGGAACAGGGCGTCAATGCCGCCATCGCCTGGCGCGACGGCCGCTTTGCCGACGATCAATAGACCGATGTCTCTGGAATTCTACAGACTGTGGCGAATGTTGAGGGTAATCGCGGTGGCGGAGACGTCCTCGTCGGAAGTCCCGACATACCGGCCATCCAGACCAAGGGTCCACTCGTCGGAAATATCATAGGCGACGCCGATGATGGCCTGGTAGGCGAATTCCGTTGATTCCTTGGCCGCGAAAGATATACCGCCGGCCGAGGCCGCGGTGCTTTCGATCTGTGCAAGACCGGCGCCCGCACCCACATAAGGCCTGAACGAACCCATATTGATATCAATATCGTAGTGCAGGTTCATCATGCCCGTGGCCATTTTCAGTTCGCCGGTCGGGGTGACGGTGGCGCCGCCGGCGCGGGCTTCGTTATAGTCCGCCGTACGGTAGGCACCCTCCGCCTCGATGCGGAAATTGCGCCCCAGATAAGTCCCTATCGCGCCTTGCAGGACAAAGCCCGGATCGGATTCGATGGTCAGCGCCCCACCCGCGGACGCGCTGCCTTCCAGATCATGCAACAGGTGCAGGCCGCCGCCGGCGGAGATATAGAAGTTATTAAACCAGTCATCGGCCATGCCGTCACCGAACGGGCGATAGGGCTGCGACATGGATCGGGCGCCCGTTTGCGCTGTCGTCATTGGCGACAAGGGCGGTCGGGGCGGCTGGGTATAGCGCAAGGTGGGCGGCGGTGGCGCGATCGGCGTCATGAACGGTCTGGGCGGCATGCTGGCGGGCGGCAGGCCCCGGCTGGTAGCGGCAAACGGATGGCCCTCGTTGATCATGGCGTTCATGTCATACAGGCCGCCCCTGGTCCCAGCTTGCCCCGACGTTGTCGCCACAGCCATCAGAACGCCCAACCCGGCGCAGATCAATGTACGATTGCTAAGCATCGCCGTTTCCTCCCACGGAATCATCTGGGGGGAGAATAACCCGACAATCGTCCCAGTGCAGCCTGAAATCGACACCTGGAATTGATACTTGAAATTTGCGCCTGAAATTTACGCCGCGTTATCCCGACGTTCCCGCTCCGCCGCGATCAGGGCCTTTTTGCGTTCCAGACCCCAGCGATAGCCGCCCAAGCCGCCGTCGCCGCGCACGACCCGATGGCAGGGGATGATCAGGGACACAGGATTGGTGGCGCAGCCCCTGGCCACGGCCCGGCGGGCGGAGGCTTTACCGGCGATGGTCTCGGCCATTTCGCTGTAGGTCCGGGTAACACCGGCGGGAATTTGCATCAACTCCTGCCAGACGCGGCGTTGAAAGGCCGTGCCCTGCACATCAAGGGGCAAATGCGGGTGCGGTATGGCGCCTTCCAGATAGGCCACTACCGTGCGCACCCATTCGCCCAGCACGATTTCGTCGGCGACGATTTCCGCCAGGGGATATTCCTTATGCAACTCGGCGATCAGATGGTCGTCATCACCAAGCGACAGAAAACAAACACCTTGTTCCGTCGCCGCCACCATCAGACGACCCAGGGGCGAGGCGGTAATGGCATAGCCCATGCGCGCGCCCTTGCCCCCCTTGGCGTAACTGGCCGGCGTCATACCGAGCTGGCTGTTGGAGCGTTCATACAGGCGGGAGGCCGCGCCATAGCCGGCATCGTACATGGCGTTGGTCACGCTTTCCCCCTGTTTCAGGCCGTTCTTGAGACGGATCAGGCGGCGGGCATCGCCATATTGCGCCGGTGTCACACCCATCAGGCGCTTGAATGTGCGTTGCAGATGGTGCGGGCTGCCCCCGACCTTTTCCGCGATGGCCGCCAACGAGGGGCTGCCGTCGGCGCCCTGTTCTAGCTCTTCATCAATGAACCGACAGATCAGCCGGGTTTTCGCAACATTACCATCGCTGGGCACGGTCTCGGTCGGTCGGCAGCGCTTGCAGGGGCGGAAACCTTCCTGTTCGGCCGCTTCCGGCAGGTCAAAGAAGCGCACGTTGCGGCGCAAGGGCCGGCGCGAGGCGCAGGTGGGCCGGCAGTAGATACCGGTGGAGGTCACGGCGTAAACGAAGCGGCCGTCGGCGGAATTGTCCCGCCCTTGTACGGCTTGCCAGCGGCTTTGATCGGTCATGGCATCGGTTCCCTTTGTGGTCATCGTGTTCGTCATCGATGCACCTTTCTAGATCGACCCGGCCCATACCGATATCCGCTGCTTGCGGCCAATATTATAGGCAAACTTCGACGGAAAACTGAATGAGAGTGATGCCCCGCCGAATTCACCAAACCGCCGGCGAACAAGCCAGAGGGTTCCTAATCGTCGTCGAGGATACGTTCCAACTCCGCGACCAAGGCTTCATGCTCTTCCATTTCCAAACGCTCAATCGTGGTTTTCAGCCAAATCCAGTGTTCGCCCATATTGTCGGCCGATAGCGCGCCCTCGGCCATCAGCTTCGCCAGACCGGACTGCAGGGCGCAGAAATGTGGAAACAGCGATCGGGCGGCATAGGCCAGGCCGTGATCGCCGACCCCGTCCTGAATATTCAAGAAAGCCAGTTTGCCGCATTCGGGGCAAAGGCCGGCCGGGACCCGATCGGCGATGGAAACAAGGGTCGCAATGTCGTCGATCCGTAACCCGGCCTGGTCCCATTTGCCGGTCCATTCGCATTCCGCGCATTCCACGGGGGCGTCGGGGTCAAGCAACGGTATGTCCAAGTCAGCCATATTGATGTTCCGGCGTTCTGTTCCCAGTGCCCGGCATGGTAGGGGTTTGCGCCGATCAGATCAAACAGCGGTCAAGGCAATAGGTCGAAGCGGGTGTTATGCAGCCATCGGTTCGGCGTGACACGGTAAGTTCCGGCCAGATGCTTGCGCAGGTAGCGGACGGTGTCGTGGCGGCCGTCCACCACCATGGTGAAGCCGGGCGGAAAGCGATCCTGCAAATGCAGGGCGTCGAAACAGATTTTCCGACCAGGCTGCAGCGCCGGGCCATCCACGTAAAGGAAATCAGGCTCGCCGTCGGGCAGGGCTTCGTAACGGAAGCCCAGATCATTGCCCTGGTCTTCCGCCACGGCCTCTACATGGCGGATATCGCAAAACGGCGCCAGATGGCCGGGTATCGAGGCTTGGGTGACCTCGGCCCATTGGGCCATTCCATCAAGGCTGATAATGCGCCCCGCATGGGCGGGATCTTCCCGGGCATTGTCGTACAGGGCCTGGGCAAAAATGACCGTGGAACAGCCACTGCCCAATTCAATGATCAGACGCGGCTTGCGGGCCCGCACCAGCGAATAGAGGAACCACAAATCACCGCCCTGGGGCGCCAGGGCGCCGGCCGGACGGTTTGCCGCGAAATCAAGATAGCCCAAGCGCCCCAGCCGCCAGGAGCCGTGCAAATTGGCGACATTACGGGCCCCACGCAGCAGGGGCCGGGCGAACATCCAAGCCAGGTGGCGCCAAAGGGAGGGGGAAGAGCTCAAGGATCAGGATCACTTCAACAAGGGTAAGGGCATCGCCCGCCGACGGCGCGAATTATCATGGCACCGTTTAACATCGCACCATTTATCATCGCGCCATGGCCCTGTCCATCACGGCAGGGGCTGCTATAAGGTCCAACACAGACCTGTCAGACGGGAAGTTGCCAGAACGTGTCCAAACCAACCATCATCTATATCGGCGCGCCCGAGGGCTTCGAGGCTTTGGTCGAAACCGCCCGCGGCGCCGAATGTAAACATGTCGAAGCCGAACCGGCGGCCGTGAGCCAGGCCTTGGCCGGCGCCCACGGCCTGTTGGATGCTTCCATGAAGGTGCGCATTGATGATGCCATGATCGCCGCCGCGCCCGATCTGGCGGTGATTTCATGCGCCACCACCGGCTCTGACCATATTGCGCGGGATGAAGCGGACCGGCGCGGCATCAATATTCATACCCTGCGCGAAGATGGCGAGCTGTTGCTGGGCATCACCCCGGCAGCGGAACTGAGTTGGGCATTGGTACTGGCCTGCGCCCGCCGCCTGCCCGCCGCCGCCGCGCACACCCGCTCGGGCAGTTGGGTGCGGGAGGAATTTCCCGGCACCATGCTGAACGGCCGCACGCTCGGTCTGATCGGCTGCGGTCGTCTCGGGCAGTGGATGTCCCGCTACGGCGCCGCGTTCGGGCTACGTGTTTTGGGCCACGATCCCTATATTGAGTCCTGGCCGGCGGGGATAGAACAAACCGACCTGGCGGAACTGGTTTCGAGTTCGGATGTTATTTCGGTACACGTTCATTTGAGTGACGAAACCAGAGGCCTGTTGTCAGCGGAACTGCTGGCCGGCATCAAACCGGGCGCCATTGTCGTTAATACTTCGCGGGGCGCCATTATTGACGAGGCAGCCTTGCTGGCCGGACTGGAAAGCGGCCGCATCGGTGCCGCCGGGCTGGATGTTCTGGATGGTGAGCCGGAGATCGATGACCATCCCTTGATCAACTACAGCCGCAACCACGATAACCTGATCGTCACGCCACATATCGGCGGCTTCAGCCCCGATGCGGTGCGCGTGGTCTGCCGCCGGGCGGCGGAGAAGATCATGGCGAAGTTGGAGATATAGGCCGTGCCTCTGCAAGCCCTGGCCCAGGCAGCGGCGGGAACGAAACACGCCTTTGGCGTGCCGGGATCGGGCCAAAGCCTGGAACTGATCCACGCACTTGAAAGCAACGGCGTCAGCTTTCATTCGGTCCACCACGAAGGGGCGGCGGCCATCATGGCCGGAACCGTGGGCCGCCAGTCGGGCCGGGCCGCCCTGGCCATCGCCATCAAGGGGCCCGGTCTGGCCAACATGGTCGGCGGCATGGCGGCCTGCACTTATGAAAACCTGCCCATGCTGGCGGTGGCGGAGGCCTATGGTCCCGATGTCTCCCCGGCCAAGGCTCACAAGCGCTTGGACCAGGGCGCCCTGACCGCCGCGGTTTCCAAGGGCCGGCGTTTTCTGGCCGCGAACGGCCCCGGTTATGATGACCTGGCCGCCTGGGCGCAGGCGGAAACGCCCGGGCCGGTCTTGCTCGAGCTGGCCGGACAGATCGACGAAGCGGAGAACATCCCCGCCGCGCCGGCGTTGGCGGATACGGGCGACGTCCTGGGCCGTATCGAACGGGCCGAACGCCCCGTGATCATCGCCGGAACTTATGCCCTGCGTCAGGCCCTGTCGCCGGCACTGAACGTGATGCAGATCCCCGTATTCTCCACCGCCGCCGCCAAGGGCGCCGTGCATGAAGGGCTGCCCCATGCGGCGGGGGTCTATACCGGCGTGGGCCAGGACCTTGTGCCGGAGGGTGATTTGTTGTCCCGCGCCGATCTGGTGGTCGGCATCGGGCTGCGTCCCAGCGAAGTGCTGGCCGTGGGCCCGTTCCATTGCGGCGCCGTCAATCTGGACCCGGTGGATGCCCCGGGGCAGGACGGTTTCGCCTTCGAAGGCATGGCGCGGGATACCGCCGCCGCCTTTGCCCTGTTGGCGCAAAAAGCCTGGGGCGTGGAGGAAACCGCCAACGCCACGGCGCGGCTGCGCCAACATCTGTTGCGGCCCGGAGCGTTTCTGCCCGCCGCCGCCTTCGCCGCCGTCGCCAGCGCCTTTCCCAACGGCGTCCGCATGGTGATCGATACGGGATATTTCTGCACCATCGGCGAACATATCTGGCAGGCGCCAAAGGGTAACTGGTGCCTGTCCTCGGGCTCCGGCCGTTACATGGGCATCGGTCTGCCCCAGGCCATCGCAGGGGCAATCCATGATCCCACCGTGCCCACAATTCTGGCCGTGGGCGACGGCGGCATCGCGCCATTTTTCGCCGAGGCACGCCTGGCCCAACGTCTCAATTTGCCCCTGGCGGTGTTGCATATGACCGACGGCGGTTATGGCTCTGTCCGCACCAGGGCTATCGCCGACGGCCTGACCCAGGCCCCCATGCTGGAGCCCGGCGCGTCCTGGCGCGGCGCCTTCGACGGCATTGGTTTCACCACCGACACCGCCGATAACAGCGGCGGTCTGACTGGGATCTTAGCGGACTGGCAGCCGTCGGACGGCCCTCTGTTCGCCGAACTGGCCATGGATGCGGAGGCCTACCAGGACATGGTACGAGGTATCCGATGAGTAAGAAGCATATTCTGATTGTCGGCACGGGCAGCATCGGCATGCGCCACGGCCGCAACCTTACGGCCCTGGGCGCCACGGTGTGCGGCATGGACCCGCGCCCGGACCGCCGCGCCGCTTTCGCCGAAGAGTTTGATGCGGCGACGTTCGAGGATCTGGCCACCGCCCTTGCCGGCAGTACTTTGGACGGCGTCGCCGTTTGTTCGCCGACGCGGTTTCACGTTGAACAATGCCTGCCGGCGCTAAAGGAAGGCCTGCCGGTCTTGCTGGAAAAACCGGTCGCCAAGACCCTGGCCGAGGCGGAAGTCCTGGCCGAAGCCATCCGCCGTACCGATACACCGCTGTTGCTGGGCTATACTTGGCGCTGGTGGCCGCCCCTGGCGCGGGTGCGGCAGTTGCTGGCGGAGAAAGCCGTCGGCACGATGCGGTTTGTCGATTTCACCATGTCGGCGCATCTGGAAGACTGGCATCCGGGGGAGCCGTTGGAGGAGTTTTTCATGTCGTCCGCCGAGCTGGGCGGCGGCGCGCTGTTGGACGAAAGCCATTGGGTGGATCTGATGCTGTGGTTCTTCGGCCGGCCGGAAAACCTCTCGGCACGGGTCGAAAAGATTTCTGATCTCGATATCACGTCCGATGACAACGTGGACATGATGATCAACTTCGCCAACGGCCTGCGCGCCAATCTGCACCTGGATCTGTATGGCCGGCCGCACCGGAAATCGATCCGCTTCATTGGCGACGGCGGCACCATACTCTGGTCCGAAGCCCCCAACCAGATCGCGATCTGTGTGGAGGCCGGAGAGAACTGGGCGGAGGAACGTTTTGAGTGCGAGCGTAACGATATGTTCGTGGGCGTGGCCGAGGAATATCTGGCCGTCCTGAACGGCGCGCCGGTATCGACCTGCGGCATCGACGATGGCCTGGGCGTCATGGCGTTATTGGAAGCCGCCCGGCAAAGCCACGATACGGGCCGGCGCATAATCTTGGATTGATAGCTCATGGCGATGGACGGACAGACGGTTTTGGCGGTGGTGCCGGCGCGGGGCGGCTCCAAATCCATTCCCCGCAAGAACCTGGCCATGGTGGGCGGGATCTCCCTGGTCGGGCGCGCCGGGCAGCTGGCCGCCGGGCTGGATTGGATCGATCGCGCCATAATCTCCACCAACGACGTGGAAATCGCCGCTGAAGCCACCCGCCATGGCCTGGAGGCGCCGTTCCAGCGCCCCGATGATCTGGCCGGCGACAAAGCCACCTCCACCGATATGTGGCGCCACGCCTGGCTGGCGGCGGAGGAACATTACGCCATGAGTTTCGACATTTCCGTGCTGCTGGAACCCACCAGCCCCATGCGCCGGGCCGATGACGTTACCCTGTGCGTGCGCACCCTGATCGACAGCGGTCACAAGGCCGCCGCCACCCTGAGCCCCACGCCGGCCCACTTCACGCCAAACAAAACCCTGAAACTGGACGGCAAGGGCAACTTGGCGCCTTATCTGGAAGACGGCCGCACAGCTTTGCGGCAATCCATCCCCGATTATTACCACTGCAACGGCATCTGCTACGCCCTGCGCCGCAAGACATTGGTGGACGAAGGCCACATCATGGAAGACGACTGCATCGCCGTCATCATCGACCGCCCCATCGTCAACATCGACGAGCCGTTCGAGTTGGAACTGGCCGAATGGCTTTTGGCGCGGGAAACCAACGGACGGAATTCATGAACCACTCGCCCGCCAAACATGTCGTTCTGATCGTTTTCGATTACATGGGCTATGGCGATATCGAGCCATTCGGGCAGTCGGAAATTCGCACACCGAATATCCGGGCCTTGGCTAAGACTGGCGTTCGATACACTGATTTCTATAGCGCGGCGCCGATTTGCGTGCCGAGCCGGGCGGCGATGCTGACGGGGCGCTATCCGCGCCATCTGGGGATCGAGAACAATATCTATCATGGGGAGCCGGGGCTGTCGGTGGCGGACAAGTCACTGGCGCGGTATTTCAAGGACGGTGGTCTCAGCACCGCCCTCTATGGCAAGTGGCACCTGGGCTACGAAGTGGCGGATGGGCCCAATGCCCACGGCTTCGATGACTTCGTGGGCTTCCATGAATGGAATATCGACTATTATTCTCACAATTCCCGGGAGGGTGCGCCGGCGCTGTATCACAATACGGCGCTGATCCAACGGGAGGGCTATACCACGGATCTGTTCACCGATAGCGCCGTGGAATTCATCGGGCAAAAGGGCCAGGCACCATATTTCCTCTATGTGGGCTACAACGCCGCCCTGCCACCCTACAGCCCGCCGGGGCGCGAAGACGACCATGCCACCCATGACACGTGGAAGAATGGCAACCGGGCGGACTATGTGGCCGCCGTTGAACATCTGGACCTGAGCGTCGGTCGCATCATGGACGCCTTGGATGAACAAGGGCTGCGCGACGACACCGTTGTCTTGCTGACCTATGACCACGGCGGGGCCGAACTGGCCACTAAGGGGCCGTTCTTTCATGGCTTCGGCACCTTGTGGGAAGGCGGCATCCGGGTGCCCATGATCCTGCATTGGCCCAACGGTCCGGCGGCGCCCGGTTCGATCGTGTCGGAACCGGCGATCGGGATGGATCTGGTGCCCACGTTGCTGGGCGCGGCGGGGCTGGCGGCGGATCAGACCATCGATGGCCGTGATCTGTTAGCGCCCGATGCCGACGCCGGCGAACGAACCCTGCACTGGCGCAGCGATCTGCCCGACTTGCACGCCAACTGGCGGGCCCGCGCCCAGCGCGCCGTGCGCCGGGGGCAATGGAAATATCTGTGGGACGGCGGTTTTGAGTTTCTCCATGATCTGTCGAATGATCCCGGCGAACGTGAAAACCTGGGCCACGAAAACCCGGAGCTACTGGCCGAGTTGAAGGCGCTGGCGGAGAGTGACTGGTAGCCGTCGGCGCTCAGTCCGGACGTAAGTCGTAGGTGGTGCTTTTCAGGATGGGGCGGTGGTGGCGGTCATAGCGGCGCTTGAAGTGTTTTTCCAATAGCGCGCGGTTAAAGCTGCGGCCGTCCACCAGCAGGCGGAAACCGGGGGGGAAACGATCCTCCATATCCAGCACATCGATAGCCGCGCGGCGTTCGGGCGTCAGGGCCGGGCCATCCAGATAGATCATATCGGGCACCACGTCGGGCACCTGGGCGAAGCGCCAGACAGGCACATCGCCCAGCATGCCCTCCACCCGCTCGGTCAGGGTGATGTCGCAATATTGGCGCAGGTGATCGGGCATGGAATCGATGGTGACTTGGCCCCAATGGCTATCCGCGTCCAGGGAATGCAGGAACCCCGGCGCGCCCTCCGCCTCATTGTCGGCCAGGGCCTGGGCATAGATGATCGTCGAACAACCGCTGCCAAATTCCAGCAGGACCTTTGGCTTGCGGGCCCGCACCTGGCTGTAAATTGCCCACAGATCGGACCACACCGGCGGCTTGGCATCAGCCGGCCGGCCATCGAACAACGACAGATAGCCAAGGCGATCCAAGGCCCGGCGGCCTTGATAATTCAACACGGCGACGCCGGCCTTGCGATAGGCGATGGCGAGTTTTTGCTTGATCCAGGACATGGCACTATATAGTCCGAATGTGCGCGTGCCGCCAATCGTTACCCGGACAGGGAGACAGGTAATTTTGAGCAATACATCACCCATATTCATCGGCGGTCTGATGCGCTCGGGCACCACGCTGTTTCGGGCCATGTTGTCCCAGCATTCGGCCATCGCGTCCGGTCTGGAAACCCATTGGTTCGATATCGACTGGCCCAACCAGCAGGCCCGCGGGGGCGAGCCGTTGCGGGAGTATCTGCACCGAATCGGTGATTTTTTCGAAATCGCCGCCGGACCGGTGGACGAGATGATGGCGGCGTCGGATGATGCCCTGTCGTTTCTGGATCTGTTCATGAATTTCGTGATGCAGCGTGATGGCAAACGGCGCTGGGCGGAGAAAACCACCGGCAACATTCGCCACCTTGATCGCGTCCTGGCCCATTGGCCGGAGGCGAAAATCATCCATATCACCCGCGATCCGCGGGATGTTTTCGCTTCATTCCGGCGCAGCAACAAATACGGCGGGGTCGAGGATTTCGCCAACCTGTGGTGCGATTATCTGGGCGATGTGGAACGTTTCAAGCGGGAGCTGTCCCTGGGCCCGGAAAATTATCTAGAACAGCAGTACGAGGCTTTGGTGCGCGACCCGGTGGCAGAGATGAAAACCGTGCTGGCCTTTCTGGGCGAGGCGTGGGAGGACGCGGTCAGCCGCTTCGATGGCAAGGAGGACGAGCACGAACGGGTGCTAGGCCTGACCGGCCATTCCTCCACCACGCTGGAGCAGATCGCCAAGCCATTGAGCGGCAACCGGGTCGGCCTGGGCCGGCAAAGCCTGTCGGACGACGAGATGGCCGTGGCCCGTGAAATCGTGGCGGGGCGCGGCCTGGGGCCTTTGTTTGCGCGGATCGAGGCGGGAGCCGCCTGATGACGCCGCTCCTCTTGATCAATTATCACTATATCCGCGATCCCAACGGCCATCCCCACCCAGGCATTCACCCTATTTCCATGCAGGCCTTCGCCGATCAGGTTGACGGCCTGTGCCGTGATCTGCATCCCGCCAGCCTGGATGAATTCGCCGCTTATGCCGCCGGTGATGACCGCTTGCCGGGGCCGTCGTTCTTTCTGACCTTCGATGACGGCATGGTGGATCATATCCATGCCGCTCGTGAGGTTCTGGCACCGCGGAATATCAAGGCCGCCTATTTCGTCTGCTCCCGCCCCCTGCTTGAGGGCAAGGCCATCAGCACCCACAAGCTGCATTGGCTGCGGGCAACGACGGCGCCGGAAACCTTTCGCGAGAACTTCCTGGCCCGCCTGCCCGGCGAATGGCGCGCCAAGCTGGATGATCCGAAACTGGCCCGTGCGGCTGGGGAAACCAATCTTTATGATCCGCCGGAAATCGCCCAGCTGAAATACATGATCAATTTTCACCTGCCTTATGATTTGGTGGATGAAATCACCTCCCTGATGCTGGGTGAACGCGGTGTCGAGGAAGCGGATTTTTGCCGCGATCTGTACATGAACGCCGAACATCTGGCGGAACTGGAACGGATGGGCCATCGCATCGGCAGTCACGGCCATTCCCATCAGCCCATGAGCCGCATGACGGCCGACGCTCTTGACGATGATCTGCGGCAAAGCGTGGATTGCCTCGCGGCCATCGTGGAGCAACCGATCAATTGGCTGGCCTATCCCTGGGGCAGCGATTGGGCCATACCTGACAATGCCGATATGGTCTGCCCGGCGCATGGTTTCGAGCTGGCAATTACCCTGAAGCGGGCCTGGAACACCGGCGGCTTGTCACCTTTTTTGCTGAACCGTTGCAATACCAACGAAGTGGATGCACTGGTCGCCGCCGGGATGGAAATGGAGAGCGGGCAAAATGCGTCGGCTTGAGGTGCTTTTGAACAAACAGGCCAAACGCCTGAAGGTCAGCCATCACACCTTTGGCTCCGCCCTCAAGGCGTTGCGCATCGCCGCCGCGCCAGGCACCTACTTCTCGTACAAGCGCGGCGCCGCGGACCTGGGGACCGAAACATCCTGGGCGGATTTCATCCCGAAGGCCGAGGGCTTCCAGCCCTTCGGACCGTCGGATCTGCCGGGCATCGATGAAGTGGTTGCGGCTTGTCAGGCGCTATATCAAACCCGGCTGGCGGAGCAGGCCGACCGCATGGAACGCAAGCCATTCTTCGCCAATATACTGGAGCCCGATGACTTGCAGGCGCATCCGGAAATCATGGATTTTGTCCTTAGCGACGCCGTGGTGCGCTCTGTAACAGGTTATCTGGGGACGGTGCCGCGGTTGATGGGCGTGGGGCTTTATATCTCGCCGCCAAACGAAAGCCTGAAATCGTCGCAGCTGTTCCATTTCGACGGAGACGATTTCCGCCAGGTCAAATGTTTCATCAATCTGGTGGATGTGGACGAAGACAACGGCCCCTTCACCTTCTACGACGCCAATGCCTCGGCCCTGGTTGAGCAACAACTGGGCCGTCCCTGGGGTGCCTACCGCTATGATGATGGAGATATCGCCTCCGTTTGCCGCGACCATGAAAAACATGTTCTGATGGGTGCACCCGGCCATGGCGCTTTCGTCGATACCGCCCGCTGCGTGCATTTTGGCAGCCGGGCCCGGCGGTCGAGCCGGGTGGTCCTGATGTTCCACTATGTCACCGTACCTGATTTGAAAATTCGCAAAGGCGCCCGTGAATTTGAAGGCGGGCCCATATTCGATTTCGCCCAGGGGCGGTTTGAGGATGACCGTCTTCGCACCATGATTTTGGCTGGACGGGCCAAATAGGAATGGGATTGCCGGGCATGACCCAACCTTCCGATCTGATCGTTTGGCTCGCGGATCTGACCTACACGCAGCAAACCATCGCCGCCGACGTCATCCCCACTGCCATCGGCGGCATCGCGACTTATGCCGAAAGCAAATTGTCCCTGACGACGCCAATCAAGATCTTTAAGTACCCGGAGGCCTTGCAGGACGCCTTGAATGCCGGCGAACGGCCGGATGTCATCGGCTTTTCCAATTATGTCTGGAATGGGGACTTGGCGTATGCCTTCGCCCAGGCGATCAAGAAGCATTATCCCGATACGATCATCGTTTTCGGCGGCCCGAACTATCCCACGGACGGCGAGGAACAGGCGGAATACCTCGCCGAAAATCCGCTGATCGATTTTTACATCATCAAGGAAGGCGAGGTGGCGTTCACCAATCTTCTGGCCGCCATCATCGCGGATGAGGGTGATGTGGACGCCGTCATGGGCCGCGAACTCGGCTCGGTACATTTTAGACCCAGCCAAGGCACGGCCATTCTTACACCGGTGGTCGATCGTCTGACCGACCTGACGGAAATCCCTTCGCCATACCTTTCCGGCCGCCTGGATGAATTTTTCGACGGTAAGTTGCTGCCTATTCTGCAGACCAACCGGGGCTGTCCGTTTAGTTGCACCTTCTGTGTCGAGGGCGTCGGGTACTACAACAAGGTTCGCAAGAACGGAGTGGAGAAAATAGACGCCGAATTGCAGTACATCGGACGCAAGATGCAGGAACGGCGCGATGACGGCGGCCGCAACGATCTGTTTATCGCCGATTCAAACTTTGGCATGTACGCCGACGACGTGCACACCGCCCACTCGCTCGCCCGTACGCGGCAGGCCTACCAATGGCCGGAATATATCAACGTCGCCACCGGCAAGAACCAAAAAGAACGGGTCCTGGAAGTCTCCAGGATCGTCGACGGCGCGCTGCGTCTTTCAGGCTCCGTGCAAAGCCTTGATCCCGGCGTGTTGGAAAATATCAAGCGGACCAATATCGATGCCCAGGATCTGTTCGATCTGGGTCTGAAGGCGGCCGAGGTCGGCGCGAACACCTACAGCGAAATCATTCTCGCCCTGCCGGGTGATTCGCTCAAGGCGCATTTGTCCACCGTGAAGACCGTGATGGAGGCAGGCTTCAACAACATCTATCTGTTCCAACTGATGCTTTTGCCCGGCACGGATATGGCGACGGACGATTGCAAACGGCGCTTCGCCATGGAGACGCGATACCGGGTCTTGCCACGCTGTTATGGCCATTTCGAGGTCTTGGGCGACCCTGTCGTGGCTGCGGAAATCGAGGAAATCTGCGTTTCCAACGCGACGCTGTCTTACGAGGACTACCTCGAGGCACGGCGGCTGCATCTGCTGGTGACCATATTTTACAATGACGGCGTATTCGAGACGTTGTTGAAGGTCATCCGGCAAATGGGCCTGTCCGAATTCCGGTGGATCGAAATTCTTTTGCAATCATCCATTCCACCGGCCTTGGCGCCGCTATTTGAGTCGTTCGAGACGGCAACACGGGAGGAGCTTTGGACTGATAAGAGCGGCTTGGAGGCGTTTGTCCGACAGCCCGGCAACGTAGAAAAGTATATCGATGGCGAGCTGGGCAACAATTT
This sequence comes from Rhodospirillaceae bacterium, assembly GCA_018667855.1. Taxonomy (GTDB): domain Bacteria; phylum Pseudomonadota; class Alphaproteobacteria. Next base: position 48,159 of record JABIRL010000320.1, on the reverse strand, counting down.
GCTGTTCAGTCACAAGACACAGGCCATCACCACCTATTTCGAGGATCTTGCCGAATTCGCCCGCGACACAATGCAAACATTGCTCAGCGAAGCAGATTGCGATTCGGAGGAATTATTCCACTTTATGGACGAGGCCCTAAGATTTCATTGCCTCCGCGCCAGTCATTTGTTCGTCGGCATTGAACAAACGCCGTCGGAAACATTTGATTATGATATTCAAGCTTATCTGGCTTCCGACCAGGATCAGGGGTACGAAACCTTCAAGTTGCCGGCATCGCGCAAATACAATTTTGTTTTGGATGCGACCCAAATTGCCTTGATCGAAAGAAACATCGGCATCTACGGCACATCGCCGGTTTCCATCAGCCGGATTCTGTCCAAGGTTCATGTGAAAAAGCTGTTCCGCCATGCCACCCTGGACGGCTCAGGTATGCTTTAGGTGGCCGCGACCACCAGGCCCAGGCCCATATTGACCTTCGTGGGCATATCATCCGTGGCCAGAACGGGCTGCAAACCGTATTTCGGCAAATCGCTAAGACGGGCGGAAAAATAATCCTGGGCAACAATGTAATTGCGCCGCATGCCCGATAAATTCCAATCGCGGAAGGCTTCTACCATGGCCACGTGACCCCTGGAAACGCGTTTCAATTCCGCCATCACACGGGGGCGGATGGCCTCCATCTGTTCCAGCGCCGCCACGGAATAGATCAGATCAAATTCGTTGTCACCATAGGGCATCGCCGCCGCGCTGCCCTGTTGCACCTGGATCCGGCGATGGGCGGCGGCATCCCGGGCGGGTTCGGGCGAATAGTCCAGCAACACTTGCGGCAGGGTGTCCTGGGCGGAAATTTCCTGGATCGAGGCGATGCCGCGCGCCGTCAAATCGATGCCGTTAAAGGTAATGTCGGGAAACCTTGCCGCCAAAATCAACAGATTGATGCCGATACCACAGCCCACTTCCAGCACCGATTTGGGCTGCAGCTGTTCGATCAGGCGCATCAGATGCAACAGATGCACACGTTTCAGGCCTTGTCCCGCCGCCATCATCCGTTGCGGGCCCCAGACACAAGGAACCGCGCGGGCTTTCGGGTCGACCAGATTATCCAGGGACGTTTGCGTCCAGGTTTTTTCGTAGACGCCTTCGACCACCTCCGGCGGCCGCCCGGCCCCGGACATCCAGCCCAGCAACTGTCGGCGCAGGCGCCGCTTCAGGATTTTCTTGCCCCGTCCGGCGATCAGCGCACTCCATTCCGCTGTCTCTCCCGGCCCGATATCCCGGGCCACGAATGGCGCGAATGTCTCGGCAATTCGGTCTTTGCTCAATCCGAGATCAAGGCTGGGGGCGTTGGCTTCAACTGCAAGGCTCATGGTGGCTTCCTAGCCTGGATACTGCTGCGGCGGAACCTAACAAAACACCCAGGCGTCTGTCCATGAACCGGGAAAAGATAAAATCAGACTTGGCGGAAACAATCCGCTCAGGCTTTGCTTGCATCAGATGAATTGCTGGCCTAAATGAGCCATAATATTCCAAATCGAATCCAATATGGAATTCATCACGGAATTCTGCGGGACACGCCGTTCATGAAGCTTTTGCGCAAGGCCAATTCAGGCTTTCATATCCTACGCCGCCGCGTTGTTGGCATGGCGACCAAGCCAGGTATGTTTGGCGTCATGGCCAGCAAAAGTCTGTTGGTCCTGGCGGCGCGCCGGAATTTACCCCGGCTGGCCGCCTGGCTGTTGGCCTGGCAGGTGCGGCCCGTCTGCCGGGCGACCATGGGCGGCAGGCCGATCATCGCATTGATTTTGCCCAAAAGCGGCTTTGCCGAGGATGTGCAGTCCTCGCTGGTGCGGGACGGTCGTTACACGGTCATGGCGCTGCACCGCAAAGCGGTGAAGACAATCGCGAATTGTTTTTTTGGCGAGCTGGTAGACGACAACAACTACCGCCAGGAAGACGCCGCCATTACGGCCCGGAAAGTAAGCTACCGCCGCTTCATGATCGAGGTCTGCCGGCATCTGATACCGCGTCTGAACCTGGACGTCGCGTTAACGGCGAACTTCAGTTTCTACGCCGAACAGGAATTTTCAGCGGCGCTGGATCATTTCGGCATTCCCGTGGTCGCCATGCATAAGGAATGCCTGAAGACCCCTGGCGTGGAGCCGTTCTACGAATACACCTATAGCGAACGGAAGATGCCGTTTCAGGGCCGGCTGATCAGCACCTATAACGAAATCGAACGGCGCATCCAGATCAATGCCGGCGTCGCGCCCGCGGATCGTATCGTCGCCTCCGGCGCGCCGCGGCTGGACCGCATGCACGATTGGCGCCGGGAGCATGCGGGTCAGGATCAATCCCGCGACGGTCGGCCGACGGTTCTGTTCATGTCGTTCAACGAAAAGGCTGGCTGTCCTATCATTGGCCGTCGCGGCGACGAACGGTTCGAGGCCCTGGACCCGGAACAGGAACGGATTAACTGGCGCAATCTGGTGCGCAACAGCCACGGCGCCATGGTCCGTCTGGCCGTGGAGCATCCGGAAATTCAGGTCATCGTGAAGGCCAAGAACCACGGCCTGGCCATGGCGGCGCTGCAGGATGGTTTCGGCAAGGATTTCGAGGCGCCGGATAATCTGGAGATTGTCATCGGCGGCGATCCGTTTGAATTGATCGTTTCCTGCGATGTCATCTGCGGCTTCAACAGCACATCCCTGTTCGAGGCGCTGTCGGCCAATGTGGATGTGGTGGTGCCGAATTTTGACGAGGCGGCGGAACCTTTGACCATGCCCTATGTGGTCGATCTGGGCGGCGCTGCGACGCGGGCCGGTTCGGTCGATGAACTGATTGCCATGCTGGCCGCCAAGGCCCTTGAACGCCCGGCCAGGAACCGCGCCGGCGAATTGAGCCAGACAAATTTCCAGACCCTGGAAAAATGGATCGGCAACCCCGACGGCCAGGCCGGTGCCCGGGTCAGCCAGTTGATCATGGATCTGGTGCAAAGACGCCGGCAAAATGCGCAGGCCCCGGATGCGGCCATCGCCCAAGAAGCCCAGGCCATTGGCAGTTGAGTTGGTGGTTAAGCCTTTGACCGTCGCCAAAAACGCTCCCGCCATCGCCCTGACCGCCGATGACGTTATCCCGTACCATCAATGTCCGGTATGCGGCGGCGATGATCTGGTGCCATACGAGGAATTGGTCTTTCACGAGATCACCATCCCCTATCAGCGCTGCCGGGGCTGCGATCTGGTGTTCATGAACCCGGTGCCCAATCAAGCCTGGTACGATCGTTTGTATGGCCAGGCGTTTTGGGAAACCAAATCCGCCAAAGCGGCGGAAGAGGCGAATACGGCGCGGCAAAAACAGCTGATCAAGGAATTGCAGCGCACCGAGAAACTGTGCGCTGCCCTGAATGCCGCCGGCTGCGCACCGCCTGCCGGTGGTCGCATTCTGGAGATCGGTTGCGCCTTTGGCTTGATTATTTCCACCATCGCGGATCGCTATCAGGCCCGGGCCTTCGGGGTGGAGCCGTCCGAACTGGCCGCCGGCTTCGCCAACTCCCTTGGCGGGGTTCAGGTCATCGCCCCGACCATCGAGCAATTGGGCGAGATGGAGCCCGGCGAGGGAGAGGGGATGGATTTGATCCTGTTCTCCCACGTCATGGAGAACGTGGTAGATCTGAACAAGGTGTTCGCCGCTATCGACCGTTGGCTGTCGCCCGGCGGCGTTGTCTTGATGGAAACGCCGAATTCGACGGTGCAGAATTCCACCCACATCTATCACCCTTATTGCTTTTCCCGCGCCTCGCTGACGCAGCTATATGGCGGCAATGGCTTTGAGATTATTTCCCTGCGCGCTTCGGGACGGCCCAGTTCGGCCCTGATCCCGCGGTACCTGACGCTGGTGGCGCGGCGAAAGCCGGGATCGACATCGCCGTCAACGAACACCAATAGCGGTCTGGACCGGCGTCTCGGTCATGGCTGGCGCCAGGCCATCAAGGGCACGCCAATTAAATACCTGGATCGCTTGTTGACGGGATTACTATACGCACCGGACGGGGCGGCAAAGCAGCGGGCCGCCGATTTGGCCGAGGCCCATGGCAATAGCGAAATTTCACCATCCTGATAGGATGCGGGCGCCATCAAGGCAGCAAACCATGCGGACAAAGCGGTAACCATGGCTGATAAGGCCACCAATAAGTTCACCAAACTTTTTCGCCTGATCGCAGGGCGGGAACGGTTCGCCGCGGTACTGCTGCTGGCGATGTTCATCGGTGCCCTGGCGGAAAGCGTGGGCCTGTCCCTGGTTCTGCCCTTGCTGAACTCTCTGATGGGTCTGGGTGACGGCGATCAAGGCCGCTTGTCCGAGGTCATTTCCGGTCTATTGGCATTATTGCCCGATGACGCGCAGATCGAGGGCCTGTTGGTGCTGTTCGCCATTGTCTTCACCATCAAGGGCGCCTTGCTGGTGCTTAATCGGGGGCTCAGCGCCCTGTTCGCGTTTCGCCTGCGCCAGGATTGGGCCAGCAAGCTGTTGCAGCACTATTTGCATGCCGACTACGCCTATCTGGACCAGAAGCCCCAGGGCGCGTTGATCCAGAACGTACTGAACGAGACCCAGATCGGCGCCAAGGTGATGACCAATATCGTGCAGTTCGTGAACAAACTGATTCTGTCGGTCCTGTTGTTCTGCGTTCTATTGGCGGTGCATTGGCAGGCGACCCTGGTGATCGGCGCTGTCGCGCTTGTGCTGCTGGCGCTGATCCGAAAAGGGCTGGCTGGCTATTCCCTGCGGTTCGGCAAGATCCGCATTCGCCTGGCCCGGCAGATTTCCGTCATCGCGACGGAATCCCTCCACAGCATGCGCCAGATCAAGCTGTTTGGTCTGTACGAGCAGCGCTACGATATGTTCCACGACCGTCTGCGCCGCTTTGCCGATGCGGCGGCTATATTTCAAGCGGTCAGCGAGATCCCCAAACAAACCACCGAATTGGCGGTCATTATATTGGTCGCGGGCGCCTTGATCTGGGTGCGGCAGGTGGCCGGGCAGGATGTGCAAAGCGTGGCCGTGCTGTTGGGATTTTTCATCCTGATCGCGCAACGGCTGATGTCCAACGTGACCTATCTGACATCACGCCGCATGATCATCGGTTCCGCCCTGCCGTCACTGCATTTGATCTATGAACTATTACAGGATGCCCCGAACCGGGAGAATATTGAAAACGGCCTGACTTTCGAAGGTCTGGAAACCGATCTGGTCTGCGAGGATGTAAGCTTCGCCTATGCCGACGGCCGGGAAGTTTTTGAGGGCCTTAACCTGATCATTTCAAAGGGCAAGACCACGGCCCTGGTCGGGCCGTCGGGCGCGGGTAAATCCACCCTGGTGGATATCCTGACCGGGTTTCGCCGACCGCAAAGCGGACAGGTCATCCTGAATGGCCACGATCTGCGCGACTACAGCCTATCCAGCCTGCGCCGGCGTATCGGCTACCTGACACAGGAACCGGAAATTTTCGACACCACGGTGATGGAGAATATCCGCATGGGCTGGCCGGAAGCCACGGACGAGGCCTGCAAGGCGGCGGCGAAGGCGGCCCATGCGGACGAATTCATCACCCGGTTGCCGCAACAATATGACAGCGAGGTGGGCGATCGGGGCAACGCGCTTTCGGTCGGTCAACGTCAGCGCCTGGCCATGGCCCGGGTGATCGTCCGCAAACCGGATATCTTTATCTTTGACGAGCCTACTTCGGCGCTGGATCATGATTCAGAACGATTAGTTCAGGAATCCGTCAAGGCCCTGGAAGGCGAAGCCACGGTGATCATGATCGCGCACCGGCTGTCGACCATAGAACATGCCGACGCGATCTATCGCATCGGCGCCTCCAGCGAACAAATCGATCTGGCGGATGCCGATGAAAGTTAGAGACAAAATCGGATCATCGGGCGTCGTGACAAACGTAGAATATCTTACGGGCCCCGCCCAGCAGACGCAGGGGCGGCAGCAGAAACATCAAACCCGCCAGCAATGGCGAAAGATATGTCTCCCGATCGGAAAGGGCGCCATAGGGCCGCTTCTTCACCGTTGCGAACTTCTCCCGCAACAGGGCGTCGATCTCACCCTCGAACGGCATGTTCCGTTGGCCGAGGTTGAAAATGAGCATGCCGCCCGGCCGCAACATCCCGCACATGGCGGCTATGGTCGGCACCGTACGCTCGGTCGTGAAAAATCGGTTATGCATGACCTGCACGCACAGCACCACGTCGCCGGTAAGATCGGTCGCTTGTTCAATCTCGGCACAGACCGTGCGCACGCCGGGAAAACGGGCCTGATTGGCATCTTGTCGTTCCTGGTCGACGTCGATCCCCACATAATCGTCCGTGTCGAAAAACATGCGGTTCTGCATCAGGCCGCAGCCCGCATCGATGCCGACCGCCCGGCCCCGGCTGGCCCGCATTTCCCACCACAGCCACAGCCACAACAGCTGCTTCGACGGTTTCAGGGAAAGTCTCAGCTTGCGGGGCAAAATGGTCATTCTATGATTTACCGATTCGGTCCGGGATGTCGGGCTCATAAGCAAATTACGCCAGGTGGTCAATCCATGGAACGGTTGGCCGGTCGACTATGAAAAATTTTCTTGTCCATGTGGTTGCCAGAAGCGCGGTTGAGCGCCTGCTGCGTCTGTTGGCGGGCTATCGGCAAGCAACCCTTGTGGCGATCCTGTTCCGGGTGCTGATCCGGCGCATGCCGGGCCCCCATGATCATGGCGGCAAGAAACGCTATCACGTGCTGATGTTCGACAAGAACACGTTTTATGAAGACGTCCTCGCCTCATTGGGCGCGTCCCAGGACGTGCGCGTTCATGTCGCCAATCGGGTGGTCGTGAAATCCATCGCAGCGGCCTTTCTGCCCCCCGAACTGGATGACAATTACTATGTCAGCGATGAGCCGGCGACGATCCGTTCCAAACAGGAATACGGTGCTTTCATCACCAGGATGTGGGCCGTGCTGTCCCGGTTGATGCCCATCGACGCCGTGGTGTCCGGCAATTTTGGCTATTATGCCGAGCGGGAATTCGCCGGCGCCTTGGAATCCCTGGGCGTGCCGTTCCTGGCCTTGCACAAGGAAAACCTGAAAAGCCCCGGCCGGATGGATTTTTTCACCGATCTGTACCGCAACCGCCGGGGCCCGTTCACGGGCCGGCGCATCCTGGTCTACAACGAATTCGAACGGGTGGTGCAAACGGCGGCCGAAATCATCGCGCCCGACCGCGTCACAATCTGCGGCATGCCGCGTTTGGACCGGGTACACGCCTGGCGTCGCGACGCCGCGAATGTTCGGGAAAACAAAGCCGCCAACGATATGGGGCGCAAACAGGTTCTGTTCTTTTCCTTCACCATCAAGACCGGTCTGCCGCAGATCCGCCGGAAAAGCCGGGCCGGATACGCCAACCTGGCAGAACCCATGGAAGATGCTATCGGGCAATTGTCCTGGGAGACGCTGTTCCGGGACAGCCATCAGGCGATTTTGCGTCTGGCCCGGGAGCGGCCCGATATTGATGTCGTGATCAAGACCAAACCACGGCCACGGGACTACGAACCGGTGTTCGAACTGCTGGGACCAGCATCGGGCTGGCCGGACAATCTGAAACTTGTCAGCAAGGGCGATCCGTTCCAATTGATGGTCGCGGCGCATACGGTTGGCGGCTTCAACACCACCGGGCTGTTCGAGGCGATGACCGCCGGCAAGCACATCGTGGTGCCGAACTTCGCCGAGGCCCTAGACCCGGCCTATAGACCGTTCATCGTGGATTTCGAGGACGCCGCCGATTACGCCACATCCGGTGATGATTTGATCGACAAGCTGAACGCCAGCCTGGAACGCCCCGGCCCGGGTGTCGAATTGTCCCCATCGACCTTCGCGTTGCTGGAAAAATGGACCGGCAATCCCGATGGCAAGGCGTCCGACCGCGTGCGCCAGGCTGTCCTGGCGGAGATCGATGCCGCCCGGGGCGAATCCTGACGTTATGAGCCAGGAGAAGCCATGGCTGTTATTGCCCGTGGAAACCAAGTCCCGGGAGTTTCATGCCAAGCTGCTGCTGGGCGCCATGGCCGCGGAACGGGGGTATTCCGTCGTGCTGGGCGAGCAGAACGCCATGGTGCGCCAAATTGATCATCTGCCGCGCGGCCTGTACGTGGACAAATCCGTCGCGGCGACTAAGACCGCTCACTTTCGACGTTTGCGCCAGCGGGGCAACAAGGTAGCTGCCTGGTGCGAAGAAGGTTTGGTCTATCGTGATCGGGACGCCTATCTGCAACAGCGGGTTAGCCTCGACAGTCTGGCCGAGGTTGAGCGGTTTTTCTGCTGGGGCGATGTGCAGCGGTCCGACATCGCCGGCAAGGTCTCGACCGGGGCCGACAAACTTGTGCCGACAGGCAATCCCCGTTTCGATTTGTTGCGCCCCGCCTATCGTGATTTGTTCGCCGCCCAGACCCAAGCCCTTCGCGAACGTCATGGCGATTTCATCCTGATCAATTCCAATTTTGCCCGCTACAACCATTTCCATGGCGAGGACAACCTGTTGGCGGTTCAGCGTCAGCGGGGTACGGTGGAGACCGAGGCGCAGGAAGCGTTCCTGGTCGCCTGGCGGGATTTCCTGGGTCAGATGTATCATGCCTTCGCCGCCATGTTGGAACCGCTGTCCCGGGCCTTTCCCAATCACCAGATAATCCTGCGCCCCCATCCTTCCGAGAACCATGAACGTTGGCGGGGGGAATGCGACGGCCTGGATAATGTTTCCGTGGTGTTCGAGGGCAATGTGGTGCCCTGGCTGTTGGCGGCAAAGGTGCTGATCCACAATTCCTGCACCACCGGATTGGAGGGCTATTTACTGGATCGGCCGGTAATTGCCTATCAGCCGGTTCGATCGGAGATCTATGATTCCTATCTGCCCAATGTGGTCAGCCATCCTGCCGAAAACCTCGAGGCCCTCGTACAGGCTGTCGGAGATGCCTTGGAAGGCGGCGCGGTGGATGGCGGCGCGGATGGCAGGTCGGCGGCAGCGAACTATTATGCCGCGATCGAAGGGGCGGCGGCCTGCGAACGGGTTCTCGAGGCTATAGATGGGCTGGATCTGTCATTGCCTCAACCCAGCGGTTTGAGCCATCAACTGGGGCGGCTGTCCGGACATCTTCATATTCCGGCGCGGAACCTGGCCCGGCGGATCTTGCGGCCAGCGGCGGCGGCCTATGGCCGTCAGAAATTCCCCGGCTTGGATCTGTCCGAAATGCGGCGGGAGCTGGCCGGTATGCAAACGGCATCGGGCCGGTTTGGGGCTGTTCATGTGGAACCGCTGGCCCATCAATGCTACTGCTTGGCGGTATGAGCCGTACCGCCGCCCAACGTCTGGAACGTGGCCTGAAGACCACCTCGCGCCGTGGCCTGCGCCTGAACCTGCGCCTGAAAAAATTCTTTCGCCGGCGCGGCAAGACGATCTTTATCTCCGCCCTGCCGAAATCCGGCTCCACCTTTCTGGTCAAGACCCTGGCTGAAGTGACCGGCTTTCAAAGCTTTTTCCTGGGCTATCATCAGCTCAATGAACAGGATCTGTATCTGCCCAATCTGATCGATGCCTGGTCCATGGATGTCATCAGCCATCAACATACCCGCCCCAGCGCACCGAACCTGGCGTTGATGGAGCAATTTGCCATCCGTCCCATCATTCTGACCCGCAACGCCTATGACGCCGTCGTCAGTTTTACGGACCATCTGGAAACGGAATCGTCCGAAACGCCGCTGTTGAATGTACCCACAGATTTCATGCACCGGCAGCGCGAGGAGCGCCTGGACATGGTCATCGATCTGGTCATGCCCTGGTATATCCGCTTCACCGCCGACTGGACGCGCGCCGATCAGGATTGCCTTTGGCTGCGATACGAGGACTTGGTTGCCAATGGCGCGAACACGGTTGGCCGGATCCTGAGCTTCCATGGGCTTGAAAAAGATCAGGCGGTCATCGAACGGTCGTTAATCCACGCCAAGGGCGATGACAGCCGGTTCAATCAGGGTGTCGCCGGGCGCGGTGGAGAGGAACTGGATACGGCGCAGAAATCAAAGATTCAGGCCCTGACCCGGCACTATCCCGGCGTCGATTTTTCCCCCCTTAGCCTTGGTGGGTCGGCCTAGATGTGCGGCCTGACGGGATCGCTGGAGTTCGAACCGGCCACGCCGGCGGAGACATTAAGCCGTCAGATCAAGGCCATGGCCGATACCCTGCATCACCGGGGACCGGATTCCGACGGCCAATGGATTGATGCTAAAAGCGGCATCGCGCTGGGTTTTCGCCGCCTGGCGATCATCGATCTGTCCCCCGCGGGCGCCCAGCCCATGACCTCCCACGACGGCCGCTATGTCATCACCTACAATGGCGAAGTCTATAATTTTCCGGAACTGCGTGCGGAACTTGCCGCCAAGGGGCATCAATACAAGGGTCATTCCGACACGGAGGTAATCCTGACGGCCATATCCGAATGGGGTGTGGAGGCCGCCGTGGGTCGCTTTGTCGGCATGTTCGCCTTTGCCCTGTGGGACCGCCAGGAACAGGAATTGATCCTGGCCCGGGACCGCCTGGGCATCAAACCGCTGTATTACGCCCAGTTCGGCAGGCATCTGGTCTTTGCCTCGGAACTGCATGCCCTGCGGGCCCATCCTGCCTTCGCGGGCGCCATCGACCGGGATGCCCTGGCGCTGTATTTGAAGCGGAATTGCGTGCCGGCACCGCAAACAATTTATGACGATGTGCGCAAGCTGCCGGCGGGAACGATCCTGCGTTGCGGGCCCAAGGGCGATATCGCGCTCTCCCCCTATTGGAACCTGCGCCAGGTGGCGGAAGGGGGCCAGGCGTCGCTGTTTCAGGGCAGTGAACAGGAGGCGGCGGCGGAATTGGAGAGGTTGCTGGCCGAGGCCGTGCGCTGCCGCATGGTGGCCGACGTCCCGTTGGGGGTGTTTTTGTCCGGCGGCATCGATTCATCCACCGTCGCGGCCCTGATGCAGCGGCAATCGGACCAACCCGTCAAAACATTCTCCATCGGCTTCAGCGATACCGGCTATGATGAGGCGGTGGATGCCAAGGCCGTGGCCCGGCATCTGGGCACGGATCACCACGAACTTTATGTGACCGATGCGGACGCCCTGGACGTGGTGCCCCGCCTGGCGCAAATCTATGATGAGCCGTTCGCCGATTCGTCGCAAATTCCCACCTACCTGGTTTCAAAAATGGCGCGGGAGCATGTCACGGTGGCGTTGTCCGGCGACGGCGGGGACGAGATGTTTGGCGGCTATAACCGTTATCTGTGGGTTGAGCGGGTGATCAGGGCCACGCGCTGGTTGCCGGGGCCCGCGAAACATTTCCTGGCGCGCCTCATGACGATGCTGCCGCCGCATCAATGGGATCGCCTGGCGCATCTGCTGGGCCAGCGCAATCCCGGTGACAAACTGCATAAGCTGGCCGGCGTTCTGCATGCCCGTGACGCGGGCCAGATGTACGAGGGGCTGACCAGCCATTGGGCCGGGGCCGAAAGCATGGTGTTGAACAGATCCGGCGATCTGCCCCGGCATTGGGGCGCCGATCTGACAGATGCGGCCCACGAGATGATGTATCTCGACGCCATGACCTATATGCACGACGACATCCTGACCAAGGTCGACCGCGCCTCCATGGCCGTCAGCCTGGAAGCGCGGGTACCTTTGCTGGACCACCGGGTGGTGGCCTTCGCCTGGTCGCTGCCCCTGGCCATGAAATTGAGCGGCGGCCAATCCAAGCGGCTGTTGCGTCAGGTGCTGTACCGCCATGTGCCGCAAGAATTGATCGAGCGGCCCAAGATGGGTTTCGCCGTGCCGATCCATGACTGGCTGCGCGGACCCTTGCGGGACTGGGCCGAGGATCTGCTGTCGCCCGCGCGACTGGCCGGTGACGGTTATTTCGACCCGGCCCCGATCCGCCGCCCCTGGACCGAACATTTGTCGGGACGGCGCAACTGGCAGCATCAGTTGTGGGATATTCTGATGTTCCAGTCCTGGCTGGACGGCCAATCGACATGAGCCCGCCGCGCCTGCTGTTCCTGATGAACGAAGCGCTGTTCTTTACCACCCACCGCCTGCCCGTGGCCCTGGCGGCCCAGGAAGCCGGTTATGAAGTTCATGTCGCGGCCCCCCATGAAGCAGGATCGGTCGCCGTCATTCGCGGTTGCGGCTTTCACTATCACGACCTGCCCCTGAAACGGGGCGGCCGCAACCTGCTGGGTGAGCTGCGTCTGTTGAGCCGCTGCTTTGGCCTGATCCGTGGCATCAAACCCGATCTGGTGCATCACGTCGCCATGAAACCGGTGATCTTCGGCGGCCTTGCGTCTCGCTTGCTGGGCGTGCCCGGCGTCGTGCATGCCATCACCGGTATGGGGTTTCTGTTCATATCCAATGACTGGCTGGCCAGATCGATCCGGACCTTGATCATGCCGCTTTACCGTTATGCCCTGGGGCATCCCAACGCCCGGGTTATTTTTCAGAATCCGGACGATCTGGGAATGTTTTTGCAACGCCGTCTGGTACGCGAAGACATCACTTTGATGATTAAGGGCTGCGGCGTGGATATGACCACCTTCGCTCCCGTACCGCCGCCCGAGGGGCGCATTGTCGTGATGTTCCCGGCCCGCATTCTGGGCGACAAGGGGGTGCATGAATTCATCCATGCCGCCCGTACCCTTAAGGACGCCGGCAGCCAGGCCAGGTTTGTTCTGGTCGGGCGCCGGGATCCCGCCAATCCCACCGACGTACCGGAAGCCGTCGTTCGGGGTTGGGAACTCGATGGTCTGATTGAATGGTGGGGCTTCCGCACCGATATGCCCCAGGTCCTGCAACAGGCCCATATCATCTGCATGCCCAGTTATCGCGAAGGTTTGCCCCGTGGTTTGATCGAGGCGGCGGCCTGCGGTCTGCCCATCGTCACGGCGGATGTACCGGGCTGCCGTGAAGTGGTGCGCCAAGGGGAAAGCGGCCTGCTGGTCCCGGTTCGCGACGGCCCCGCCACGGCAGCAGCGATCGGCACGTTGCTGGAGGATGACGAACTACGCCGGTCCATGGGCCGGGCCGCCCGCCAAATGGCGTTGGATGAGTTCACGGTGGAGGCCTTTGTCGCCGACACCCTGGCCGCCTACGACATGGTTGGCGGGCGAACCTGATGCCCACCGCCCCGGCCCGCCCGCTGTTTCTGCTCGCGGCCTTGTTCGCCCCGCTGGGCGTTATCGCGCCCAAGGTGGTTGTCCCATTGCTGGCTCTCGCCGCGTCCTGGATGATAATTCATCGCCTGCGGTCGGGGCAGCTTTGGCGACCTTTCCGGAGTTCCGCCGCCATTCCCGCCGCCGCGATCATTGTCTGGGCCCTGGCTTCGGCATTCTGGGCTTTAGACCCGCAGGCCGCCCTGATCACGGTCGCCAAGTTGGCGGCGGTATTGCTTTCGACATTGTTGCTCGTGGATGGCATCCGGGACATTTCGCGGGAAGATCACGAGCCGTTGCGGCGCGCGTTAATCGGTGCGTTCGCCATCGCCGCGATATTACTTGTTTCTGAAAGCCTTTCGGGTGCCGCCGCGCATAAATGGTTTTATGAGTTTCAGGGACGCAAAGATCAGTTCGATGAGACGGTCCTCAATCGGGCGGAGGCAATGTTGTTCATGATGGCATGGACCACGGCTCTGGTAGTGTGGCAATTGAAGGGCGGGTTATGGGGTTTCGCGCCAATTCTGGCAGCCATCATCAGCATCGGGATCGGCGTGTCCAATAGCAGCGCCTTGGCCATGGCTTTGTCGTTGATATGCCTGCCATTCGCGCATTATTTTGGTGTTTGGTTTCTGCGCGGGCTGGCGGTTTTGGTCTTCCTATCCATGCTGGCGGCGCCGTTGTTGCCAGGGACATATCTTTCCCCGGATCGATGGTCGGGGCAATTCGGCGAACATCAGTATTCCGCCCTGCATCGTCTGCATATCTGGGAATTCACCGCGGAACGCATTGCCGAAGCGCCAATTCTGGGTTGGGGCATGGATGCATCCCGCCGCATTCCGGGCGGTGACACCAAATTGGCCGGCGGCGGAAATGTCATGAGCGTTCATCCCCATAACGCCAGCCTGCAGATCTGGTTGGAATTGGGCGCCATCGGCGCGGTGCTGGCGGCCATGGCCTTGGCCGCGCTTTTTTGGCGGGCCTCGACACTAAAGGAGAGATACCAGCGCGCCGCTGCCGCCGGGCTGCTTGTGAGCGTATTGGCCCTGGCGCACCTGAGTTTCGGCATCTGGCAAACCTGGTGGATGGCTGCGTTGGCCTTGAACGGCGCTATGTTCGCCATGGCGCTTCAACTGAAGGGTAAATGAATGATTAAACATATAAAGATTTTTTTATGCTTGCGTCCGGGCGGTCTGTTTGCTACACAGCGCCGCAGGCTTAGACGGTTATGTTTTTGACCGTCGTATAAGCCCACGCATTCAACCGACGCATTTAACCGACATGGGCCGAAATCCACCACGAAAGAGGCTGCGGACTTCGCCCCTGGGAGACCATTCATGAGCACGTTTACCGACTATAAGGTTGCCGATCTTTCCCTGGCCGATTGGGGCCGCAAGGAAGTTGCCATCGCCGAGACGGAAATGCCGGGCCTGATGGCCTTGCGCGATGAGTTCGGCGCCAGCAAGCCCCTGGCGGACGCCCGCATCGCGGGCTGCCTGCATATGACCATTCAGACTGCTGTGCTGATGGAAACCTTGATTGCCCTGGGCGCGGAAGTACGCTGGTCGTCCTGCAACATTTTCTCCACCCAGGATCAGGCCGCCGCTGCCATGGCTGCCGCCGAAATTCCCACCTTTGCCTGGAAGGGCGAGTCGGAAGAGGAGTTCTGGTGGTGCATTGAGCAGACCATCGAGGGCCCTGATGGCTGGCGCCCCAACATGATCCTGGATGACGGTGGCGATCTGACCGGCCTGATGCACGATAAATATCCCGAATTGATGAAAGAAATCCGTGGCCTGAGCGAGGAAACCACCACCGGCGTGCATCGTCTGTACGAGATGGAGCGTGACGGCAGCCTGGCGGTCCCCGCCATCAACGTCAACGATTCGGTCACCAAGTCGAAATTCGACAACCTTTATGGCTGTAAGGAAAGCCTGGTCGACGGCATCAAGCGGGCCACCGACGTGATGATGGCCGGCAAGGTTGGCGTGGTTTGCGGCTTTGGCGATGTAGGCAAAGGCTCCGCCGCCTCACTGCGCAGCCAGGGTGCACGGGTCATGGTTACGGAAATCGACCCCATTTGCGCCCTGCAGGCGGCCATGGAAGGCTATCAGGTCGTCACCATGGAAGAAGCCGCGCCGCTGGGCGATATCTTCGTCACCTGCACCGGCAACAAGGACGTCATCACCATTGAGCATATGCGCGAGATGAAGGACCGGGCCATTGTCTGCAACATCGGTCATTTCGACAGCGAAATTCAGATCGAGGCCCTGCGTAACCACCCCTGGCACAACGTCAAACCTCAAGTGGACGAGGTTGAATTCCCCAATGGCCGCCGCCTGATCGTGCTGGCTGAAGGGCGGTTGGTAAACCTGGGTTGCGCCACCGGTCATCCCAGCTTCGTTATGAGCGCCTCGTTCACCAACCAGGTTCTGGCGCAGATTGAATTGTGGGAACGGCATGCCGAATACGAGGCCAAGGTCTATACCCTGCCCAAGCATCTGGACGAGAAAGTCGCCGATCTGCATCTGGAAAAGCTGGGCGTGCATCTGACAACATTGAGCGACGAGCAGGCCGGTTATATCGGTGTGGGAACACAAGGCCCGTTCAAGCCTGAATACTACCGTTATTGATCCGACGCGCCTGCGCTGGTCTTGCCGGCGCGGCTTGCTCTCTAACTCTTTGAATTAGATCAAACTATCAGCCGGAAAACGATTCCGTTTTCCGGCTGTTTGATCTAATCTCGCGAACTGAAAAGACAATTCGAGGGCGCGGATGATGGTCGGGTGGACCATATTGTTGGCCATTGCAACGGGACTGGGGTTCGCGCTCGCCGGTGTCATGTGGCTGCAAGTACAAAAGGCGAAGCAGCGCCTGGCTCTAGCTGACGCCGGCGCGGCGGACCAGTCCGCGCGTCAACGCGCCTTGGAGGCCTTGAGCGATGGCGGTTTTATTGCCTGGCTGCCCGATGGCACAATTTGGTCGCGCGGTCTGGCAACGCTGTTCGATATTTCCCCCGATACGGTTACGTCTTTGGAAGATTTGTCGCCATTTCTTGCCGAGGACGAATATTCTGCGTTGGTTGAGATAACCACCCTATTGCGCCAGGAGGGTATGAGTTTTCGTCTTGAACTACGTCCCGGTGACGGTGAAAGGATTATCGAAGCCAAGGGACAGCCGGGTGACGAGGACGGAATATTCACGGCGATCGTATGGCTGCGCGATATTGGCGCGCCTGTTTACGAAGCGCGGGCGGCGCAGCAGCGGACCGCGACTACGCTGGATGAAACCTCCCGCCAGCTTGACGGCTATACCGCCCTGCTGGCGGATCTGCCGGTGCCCGTCTATCGCCGCGGCCCCGATCTGGTCATGGATTGGTGCAACGAAGCCTATGCGACGTTGGTCAATTCAACGGTTAAGGAAGTGATCGCGTCAAAGGGCTTTGAAATCGAAACACCCTTGATGCCCAATCAGGCGCAAACCCTGGCGGAGGCTGTTCGCGGTGGTGGCGAAAGCGTCAGCGAGAGCCGTCATTTCGTGGTCGGCGGCCAGCGCCGTACCTTGGATGTGACCGAAGTGCCGGGGGCGGTTAGCGAAAATATTATCGGCTTTGTCCGCGACATAACCCATATCGAGGAAGCCGATGTAGAGCTGAGCCGTCATATCGACGCCCATGCCGAAGTCCTGAACAATCTCTCCACCGCGATCTCGATATTCGGACCCGACAAGCGGCTCGACTACTTTAACAATGCCTTTGCCGAGCTGTGGCAGATGGATGAGGATTGGCTGCATCGTGGGCCCACCCATGGTGAAGTACTGGATGAGTTGCGCGAGAACAGGCGGATCCCGGAACAGGCTGACTTCCCGGCTTATAAGCAAGGTTTCATGCGGCTTTACAATGACCTGTTGGAAACCCGCGAGGATGTCATTTATGCCCCCGACGGCCGGGTCCTGCGCCAGGTAATCAGCCCGCACCCCTTTGGCGGATTATTTTTTCTGGCAGAGGACATCACAGATGCCCTGGTGTTGGAGCGGTCGTATAACACCTTGATCGCCGTGCAACAGGAAACTCTGGATAATCTTTATGAAGGCGTCGCGGTGTACGGCGGCGACGGCCGCCTGAAGCTGGCCAATTCCGCCTTTGCACGCATATGGGGATTGGATGAAAACCAGTTGCAAGGCGAGCCCCATATTTCAGAAGTAGTCGAAGCGGTTCGCGGCAATCTGGTAAGCACGCGGGATTGGTCCGAAATACGTGATATTTTGATTGCCCAGGCGACCGCGCGAGAGAATATTTCCGGGCGGATGCGCCGGCGCGGCGACGTGGTGATTGATTTCGCCTCTGTTGCATTGCCGGATGGTAATGCCTTGTTCACCTATGTGGATGTCACCGACAGCGTCAATGTGGAACATGCCCTGTTGCAACGGAACGAAGCGCTGGAGGCCGCCGATCGCCTGAAGTCGGAGTTCCTGGCCAACGTCAGCTACGAGCTGCGCACCCCGTTGAATGTCATCATTGGCTTCACGGAAGTGCTGGGCAATGAATTCTTCGGTGACTTGAACGACCGGCAAAAGGAATATACGGCCGACATCCTGCATTCCTCGAACCAGCTGCTGGAACTGATCAACAATATTCTTGATCTGGCCAGCGTCGAGGCTGGACAACTGGACCTTGAACTCAGACGGTTCGACGTTCATGAGGTGTTGGAGAACGTCATGGCCCTGGCCTATGAACCCGCCACCAAACAGAAACTGGAGATGGTTCTGGATTGTCCGGTTGATTTTGGTGTCATCGAAGGCGATGAGCGACGGATCAAGCAGGTGCTGTATCGTTTGTTGAGCAACGCCCTGAAATTCTCCAACACCGGTGGCAAGATCGTCATCGCGGCCGCGTATCATGGCGATGACGTAGCCCTATCCATCGCCGACAATGGTGTCGGCATCAGCGATGCGGACCAGGAAGTGGTATTCGAAACCTTTCGACGGGCCGCCCCGCCCGATCGACAGCGTAGCGTTGGCCTGGGTCTGTCCCTGGTGAAAAGTTTCGTTGAGTTGCATGGCGGACGGGTGCAACTGGACTCAACTCTGGGCGAAGGCACCAAGGTGACCTGTTTCCTGCTGCCACGACAGGGTGAGGGCAAATCCGCCGCCGGTGACGGGGATTGAGTGTTTCCGGAACAATCGAGGCGGCATGCCCGTTGCCGGATCCGGCGGCGACCGAGGCCGCCGCCGCCAAACTGGCGGCGCTGTGCGGGACGGGGGACATATTCTGCCTGATCGGCGATCTGGGAGCGGGCAAAACCATGTTCGCCAGGGGTTTCCTGCGCGCCCTTGGCGTAAGGGACGATATTCCCAGCCCAACCTTCAATCTGCTGCTGACCTACGACACCCCGCGGGGCACTGTCTGGCATTTCGACTTGTATCGGTTGAGCGCGCGGGAGGAAGCGATCGAACTGGGTATCGATGACGCCTTCGCCGAAGGCATCTGCCTAATCGAGTGGCCGGACCGCCTCGGTAGCTGGCTGCCCGAAGACCGGATCGAGATCCACCTTACCGAGACCGAGAGCGGCGATAGCCGGCATATGACCTTGCGCGCCATGGGGCCCGGAGCCGAACGCTGGCGAGAGCCATGGTGAAGACAACGGAGACCGATGACTTTCTTGGGCGCCAGGGTTGGGGCCGGGCGGAGCGGGCACCCCTGGCGGGCGACGCCTCAACCCGCCACTACATCCGTCTGACCCGCGGTCCGGACACCGCAATCCTGATGCAGGCGCCCCTGGATGCCATGACGGCGGAATTCGTCATGATCGATGAAATACTGACCGGTTTGGGGCTATCAGCGCCGCGCATCCTGTCGGCGGTGCCGGAGCAGGGCCTGATTCTGCTGGAAGATTTCGGGGACGACACCTACACCGCCCTGTTGGATAGGGGCACGGCGGCTGGGCCACTTTATGAATTAGCTACCCGCACCTTGATCCATCTGCATCAGGGATTCAATCTCGAGTTCACTGGCGCCCAGGGGCTGCCGGATTTCGGTAGCGATCGATTTCTGGAACAAAGCATGCTGTTCGCCGAAATCTGCCTACCTGACCTGGCCGATGGCAAGAGCAACCGGCTTGCCGAAAGTTTCCGGCAAGCCTGGAAAGCACCATTGGCGAATGCCATGGCCGTGCCACGGTCTCTTCTGTTGCGGGATTTTCATGCCGGCAACCTGTTTCATTTGCCGGATCGCGATGGGGTACGGGCCTGCGGCCTGATCGATTTTCAGGATGCCGGTATCGGCCCCGTGACCTATGACCTGGTTTCGCTGTTGCAGGATGCCCGCCGCGATGTCGCCGAAGGGGTGACAGCCGCTTGCCTGAAGAGCTATCTCGCGGCTTTTCCCGAATTGGATACGGTTGCCTTCAACGCCTCCTACGCCGTCATGGCGGCCCAGCGCCACACGCGGGTCATCGCTATTTTCAACCGTCTGGCCAGCCAGGGTAAGAATGGCTATCTGGAGCATCTGCCGCGTCTATGGCGACGTCTCGATGAAGCCCTGAAACACCCAGCCCTAGTTGATGTGGCCGCCTGGTTTCATCGCCATATGCCGCCGGCGGTACAGATAGCCCAGCAGGGCCAGCAAAAATAACGGCGCCATGGGCAGCCCGGCCGCATTCAACGGCATCATGGTCAGGGGCAGGATCCAGCACATCGCGGCAACAATGAACTCGCCCCGCCGCCAGCCCTGATCCATCGCCACGCTTGCCAGGCATATGGCGGCAACGGAAACCAGGCCCATGTCGTAATTGAAGCCCTGGGGAGAGGCTGCGAACGTCGCCACAAACAGCAGCGCGACTTTCAGACGCCAATCGCCGGCGCTTCGGAAAACCCCATAGACCAACGCGGCGGCGCCCAGGGCCAAGGCCGCCTGGACTGAATTTGCCAGCCAAAGCGGCAAGTCCATGATACGCCCGGCCATGAACCAGCTTGGCATCATCAGCTGAAACGGTCCCTCGCCTTCCGCCATGAAGCGCATCTGATGGGGCAGGGTCGAATCCCAAAACCACAGCCAGACATCAACGCCGTAAACCAGGACGGATGCGGCGGCGAACAGTAGGGCGGTGATGGCGGCGGCGGCGAAGGCGGTTCCCTGCCGCATGGCAATCAGGGCAATGGGAATCAACAGGCCCAAATGCGGCTTGAACGTCAGCAATCCGAACAGAATTCCGGCGATGACCGGACGCCGGGGCAGCAGCGCGAAACCGCCCAGGGCCAGGGCCGTGGTCAGAAAGCCGTTCTGGCTCAGGAAAATGTTTACGAAGGTCGATGGCGCCAGCAACAACAACCAAATCCATGGTCCGTCGGGCCAGAATTTCCGCGCCGCGTAGAGCATCAGGACCAGACCGGACAGGGTCCAGACAGCAAAGGCCCAACGATAGGGCAGGCTGGACAGCTGCCAGGTCAGCAACAAGGTGTGCGGCGGGTAGGACCAGAAATGAAACGGGAAGTCATCGCCCAAATGCTGGCGCTGGGCGGCAGCGAACAGGTCCTGATCGAAGATTTCCGACGTACGCCCCGCCTCCACCAGGCGGGAGGCGGTCCACATATTGATGAAGTCCCGCCCCACGGCATGCTTCAAGCCATCCCGGTCACCATGCCACAGGGAAATATAACCAACCGACAGCGATATACAGAGCAGCCCGACGCCCGCCGTCAGGATTAGAATTAACGGGGGACGCAGGCCCATGGCGGCTATTCCGCCGCTGAACGGCTTTCCAGATGCTGGTTCAATCGCGGTATGACATCTTCCGCCAACAATGTCATGGAACGGCGCCAGATCGGCGCATCATCCCAGTCGTGGCCAACCATCAGCAAGGTGCCGAACTGGCCCCATTGTTCACACAGAGCGACCAGCTGATCCAGAACCGAACCCGCATCGCCAAAGGTCACCATGGAGCGGATGACATCGTCCAACAGCAGATCATCATCGGCCACATCCAGATCGGGCTTCAGCATCTTCAGAATGCCCCGGCTGCGATACAGATCCATGAAGTAACGGAAATAGAAACTCAGACCGCCGTCCGGATCGGCTATGTAGTCCTCCGCCCTTTGGGCATCGTCGGTGACCAGGATGGAACGGGCGATGCGCCAGACGCCCGGATCGGGCCGCCGCCCGACATTGCCGCAGCCTTCCAGATAGGCCTGCCAATGGCTTTGGATATAGCGGGATTGAATGAAATTGGCGGAGACGATTTCCCACCCCTGTTCGGCGGCATGGGTGGCGGAGGAAGAATGGGGCGAAACGATGGAAAGACAAACCTTTGGATAAGGTTCCTGGTAGGGCTTGCAAATCTGCCCGATGCCAAGATGGGGCATGACCGCGTCCTGAATCCTGACCGGCCAGTATTTGCCGTCAATGTCATAACCGGGACCGGCGGACCAGATCTTGTGAATGGTGTCGATGGCCTCCAGCATCATCTCCCGACGCCGGGGTTCTTCGGTCAATTCCAATAGTTCGAAATCACTGATCAGACCGCCCGGCCCGATTCCCATGATGTAGCGGCCCCGGGAAAAATGATCAAAATTGGCCACCTGGGCGGCGGTTTGCGCGGGATGCTGCTGCGGCAGGTTCAGGACGCCCGAAGCGAAGTTGATAGTCTTGGTCTGCGCGATCACCGAGGCGAAGAACATCAGGGATGAGGCGATAGGCTCGGCGGTGGAAGATATATGTTCGCCGCACCAGGCTTCCGCCATGCCCAGGCTGTCGGCGAGGATGACGGCCTCGCGATCTTCCGCCAGCACATCCGTCAGGCTGCGGGCCGGGTTGTGCAAGGGCATCATGAACATGCCAAGTTTCATTTGTACTCTCCTTTTAAAGCGATCAACTCACCGCGTGGGCGCGGACAAAATCCGTGTCTATGGTCAAACCCAGACCGGGGCGGTCGGATACTTCGATACGGCCGTCCACCACCGGGAAATTCTCGGCCACCAGATCATGCATCAGGGGATTATGGCCCAGGGAATATTCCACAATAAAGGCCGCCGGTGCGGTGGCGCAGATATGCAGGCCGGCGGCGAACATGATGGCCCCGCCCCACATATGGGGGGCCAGGCGGATCTGGTGGCTGGTCGCAAGGGCGGCGATGCGCATGGCCTCGGTGATGCCGCCGCAAATGGCCAGATCCGGTTGGAAGATATCCACGGCGCGGGCCAAGGCCAGGTCACGGTAGTCAAAACGGGTAAAAATACTCTCCCCGGCCGCGATGGGGATATCGGTGCTGGCGCGCACTTCGGCGCAGCCGGGGATATCGTCCGCCGTCACCGGCTCCTCGAACCAGGCCAGGTTATAGTCGGTGACCAGACGGCAGAACCGCTTCGCCTCGGCGCTATCGAATGTGCCATGGGCGTCGGCCATGATGCCCACGTCTTCGCCCAGATACTTGCGCGCGGCGGCCACGCGGCGGGCCGAGGTCAGGGCATCGCCGTCGGCGGAGCCAACCCGCATCTTCACGGCACCGAAGCCGCCCGCTTCGATGTAGCCGGCTAGCTGTTCGCCGATAGCCTCGGCAGGGGCCCAGCCGCCCGAGGCATAAGCCGCCAGATCATCCCGGCACTTGCCGCCCAATAGCTGCCAGATCGGCACATTAAGGGACTGACCCAAAATATCCCATAGCGCGATATCAATGCCGCTGATGGCCGAAATGGTCAATCCGCGCCGGCCCAGCGCGGGAAAGACATGGCCGCGTTCAATTGCGAAATGGGCCCGGCTACCGTTATACATCTCTTCCCAATGACCGGCGATCCGGCTGGCGTCCTTGCCGATCAGTTGCCCGCCCAGTTCCTCGCCGATCAGCGCCACCAGGGCACGGCCGTCGCCCAGGTTACCGACCCCAGCCTTGGCCTCGCCATGGCCAACCAGGCCGCCCACCGTCTCGATCCGCACCAGTACCGTGTCGAACGACCGCATGCGCCCAAAGTCGGAGGTATGTTGTTTTTCCTCCGGTATGGGCACCCGCAGCCAGGTAGCATCAACGGATTTGATCTTCATGACTAACGCTTCCTCTCGTCTTCAGCTTTTCCCTAGCTTATCATTGTGCGGATTATAACGACTATGGAGCGTCAGAGGTATATGGGTGAGTTTGGTATCAGTCAGCCGGTGCTGCGGCGCGAAGACGACAAGCTGTTGCGGGGAGCGGGATGTTTTATCGATGATCTGGCGCCGGACGGACTGGCGCATGGTCATGTCCTGCGGGCGCCCCATGCCCATGCCAGGATAACCGCTATCGATGTCACCCAAGCCAATGCCATGCCCGGTGTCCTTTTGGTCTATACCGCCGCCGATCTGGCAGCAGCCGGGATCGGCGCCATTCAACCCGTCGCCCTGCCCAGCCCCCGTGAAGGCAATGAATTTCAATCCCGCGAACAACCCATCCTGGCGGCCGACACCGTGCAGTATGTGGGCGACAGCGTCGCCTTCGTGGTGGCAGAAACCCCGGCCCAGGCCCAGGATGCAGCCGAGGCTATTATCGTTGAATACGAACCCCTGGCGGCGGTTATCGGCTGTGATAAAGCCGGCGCGGACGAACTTTCATTCGAATGGGAAATGGGCGACCGGAGCACGGTGGAGGAAGCCTTTGCCGCCGCCCGCCACCATGTCTCTCTCGATCTCATCAATAATCGCGTGGTACTGGCCGCCATCGAAACCCGTGGCGCCCTGGCGGAATATGATCCGGACGGCTGCGAGGGCCGGGGCAAATATACCCTGACCACGACAACACAGATGCCCAATCCCATGCGTGAACAATTGGCTGATCAGATCCTGGGCGTGGCGCGGGAACAGGTGCGCGTTCTGGTGCACGAAGTGGGCGGTGGTTTCGGCGGCAAGAATTCCTTGTTTCCCGAATATCCGTTGTGCCTGCTGGCGGCGCGACAGTTGGGCCGGGCGGTGAAATGGATCGGCCAACGGGGGGACGCCTTCGTGACCGACTTCCATGGCCGGGACAATATCATGCGGGCTGAAATGGCGTTCGACGACGAATGCCATTTTCTGGCCATCCGCGTCGCCAGCCAGGCCGACATGGGCGCCTATGCGGCGGGACGGGGCGTCGTATCACCGGTCAACGGTATGATCATGCTGTCGAATTGCTATCGCATCCCCTTGATGTATGCCGAGGTCTGGGCCCGTTATACCAACACCGTACCAACCGATCCCTATCGCGGCGCGGGCCGGCCGGAGGTGCTGTTCATGATCGAGCGGATGATGGATGTCGCCGCGGATCAGATGAAGATCGACCGGGTGGAATTGCGCCGGCGCAATCTGATCCCGCCAGAAGATTTTCCCTATGCCTCGCCCACCGGACTGAATTACGACGCTTGCGATTTCGCAACCGTGATCGACGGCGCCATGCAGCAGGCTGATTGGCCTGGTTTCGAAGCGCGGCGGCGGGAAGCCAAGGCGCGGGGCCGCCTGCGGGGCATCGGCATGGCCAATTATATCGAACGCTGCGGCGGCGGCGCGGGCTTGAGCGAGGCCGCGCGCCTGGAAATCGACGATGGCGGCGGGGTGACGGTCTATTCGGGCTCCATGGCCAACGGTCAGGCCCACGAAACCGCCTTCAGTCAAATTCTCAACCATTATTTCGATCTGCCGTTCGAAAAAATCCGCGTGATCGAGGGCGATACGGACATCATCCATACGGGCACGGGCACGGGCGGTTCCTGGTCCTTGACCCTGGGCGGCGGCGCCATCAGCCTGGCGTCCGAGCAGGTGATTGAAAAAGCCAAGCGTATCGCCGCCCATTTGCTGGAGGCCGCGGCAGCGGATATGGAATTCGCGGACGGGCAATTCAGCGTGGCGGGCACGGATCTTACGGTGGCCTGGACCGCCGTCGTCCAGGCCAGCCGTGACCCGGCGAAATTGCCGGAAGGCGAGCAGCCGGGTCTGGATACCGAGGCCCGGTTCATTCCTGATAATTTCACCTATCCCTATGGCTGTCATATCGCCGAGGTGGAGGTCGATCCCGAAACCGGCGCGATCGAACTGGTGGCCTATAACTGCCTGCATGATTTCGGCGTCGTGGTAAACCCGCTGCTGCTCGCCGGTCAGGTGCAGGGCGGCCTGGCCCAGGGTATCGGCCAGGCCTTGATGGAACACACCGCCTATGGTGATGACGGCCAGCTGCTGGCCGGTTCGTTCATGGATTATCACCTGCCCAGGGCCGCCAATCTGCCGGACCTAAATTTTTTAGCCCAGGTTACGCCCAGTCCGCAAAACCCCCTGGGCATAAAGGGCTGTGGCGAGGCCGGCGCGGCCGGATCGCCGCCCACGGTGATCAATGCCTTGGTCGATGCTTTGCGTGACTATGAAATTCGCCACATCGACATGCCGGCAACGCCGCAAAGGGTCTGGGCGGCAATCCAGGCGGCGGATCGCAAGGGTTGATTTCAATCGGGGAAATTAGACCAGATGTCCCGGTGGGCCGCATCGAACCGGCTATAGGTCATGACCTGGCTGACGATCTGATCATCGTCGGACAGAGGCAAGGTCAGACGGTATGATGTCGACCTTCGAAGGGTCCTGCCATAGATCACTTCCACACGGTAGTGGACAGGCATGCCGGATTGGATGGTATCCTGAATTTGGTCAATAATACTTTGCCCCAACTCAGCCGGCCGCAACTCCCGGACACTCATTCCGGTTAAATCCTGTTGCAAATAATCCGCTATGCCGCTGCCATATAGACGATAAACAAAATCGGGCGGCTCATGCTTGACTTCAAGAATGCAGATATAGCCCAGATAGGCACGCAAATTCTCGGGTCTGATGTCCCGCCGGGAGGGATATTTCCGGGCGCCGGATAACGCCCGCCAGGACTCGGTCAAGTCCTTGAACGCGTCGGGTGCTTCGGACAGGGGGAGGGATGTGGAAATTATGCTCACAGCCATCGCGGGACTCCGGAATCGCGGCGCTTGGCTATGAAAACTCTTATATACCAGTTGATTACCATCAACTGTGCCGTACTGGTACGCAAATACAAAATACTCATGTACATCCTGTTTTCAATGCAGCTCACACATTGAGTCTTGGATGCCCTCAACGGCTTAATTATTGGCCGAACGGGTTAAAAATCTCTTAAACCCGGCGCCGCAAGGCCCTGGACCTGGGCCCGGGAATTGCCTATATGCGGCTTATCATGACCGAGACACGGCAGCCATTTCTGAAGATGCACGGCGCGGGCAACGACTTTGTCGTGCTCGACCTTCGCCTTTTGCCGTTGCGCGTTGACGCTGCCCTGGCCCGCGCCCTGGCTGACCGTCAAAAAGGCGTCGGCTGCGATCAGGTTATTTCGCTGGAGCCGTCCGAACGGGGCGATGTCTTCATGCGCATCCACAATCCCGACGGCAGCGAAGCGCAGGCCTGCGGCAATGGCACCCGCTGCGTCGCCAGTCTGCTGTTCGCCGAAAGCGGCCGGGCCGAGGCGGTGATCGAAACCCGCGCCGGTTTGTTGCCCAGCCGTTGGACTGAAGAAGGCTTGATCGAGGTGGACATGGGCCCCGCCTATCTGGACTGGCGGGACATTCCCCTGGCCCGTGCCATGGACAGTTTGAGCCTGGATCTTTCGTTTCAACCGGATCGCGGCGCCAGGCTGGCAGATCCCTGCGCCGTGGGCATGGGTAATCCCCACGCCGTATTTTTTGTCGACGATATGGACGCCGTTGATATTCCTAATGTGGGCCCGGTTCTTGAACACCACGAGCTGTTCCCCGAGCGGGCCAATATCGGTTTCGTTCAGGTTCTGGGCCGGGACCAATTGCGCTTGCGGGTATGGGAGCGCGGCGCCGGGTTGACGCTGGCCTGCGGCTCCGGCGCGTGCGCGGCACTGGTGGCATCTTTTCGCCGCGGGCTATGCGGCCGTCGGGCCCATTTACAGCTTGATGGTGGTGATTTGACCATTGAATGGCGGGAAGGCGACGGCCACGTTCTGATGAGCGGTGGCGCGGCGACGGCATTTTCCGGGCTTTTGGATGACAGTCTTATGGGACTGGCGGCACGGTCGGCGGCATGAGCGGGCCGAAGGTCATAAATTTCGGCTGCCGTCTGAACGCTTATGAAGCCCAGGTCATGCGCGATCAGGCCCGGGATGCCGGGCTGCGGGATGCGGTGATCATCAACACCTGCGCGGTCACGGGCGAGGCCGTGCGCCAGGCGCGCCAGGCCATCCGCAAGGCCAGGCGGCAACATCCCGAAGCGACCATTGTGGTAACCGGCTGCGCCGCGCAATTGGAACCGGAATCCTTTGCCGCCATGGATGAAGTGGACCGGGTTCTGGGCAACCGGGAAAAACTGCAGGGCGCAAATTTCGTCGCTCCATTAGCGGGAAAAATTCTGGTCGATGACATCATGTCGGTGCAGCAGCTGGCCGGTCATCTGGTGCCTGGTTTCGACGGCCGGGCCCGGGCCTTCGTGCAGGTGCAACAGGGCTGCGACCACCGTTGTACCTTCTGCATCATCCCCTTTGCCCGCGGCCCCTCTCGATCCGTGCCCATGGACGCCGTCGTGCGGCAGATCCGGACCCTGGTGGACCATGGCTATGGCGAGGTGGTTCTGACCGGTGTCGATATCACCGCCTATGGCAGCGATTTGCCGGACCGGCCCACATTGGGGCAATTGTTGCGCCATTTGTTGGCGGCGGTCCCCGAATTGTCCCGGCTGCGTCTGTCATCCCTGGACGCCGTTGAAATCGATCCGGATCTGGAACAACTTTTGTTGGACGAGGAACGGGTGATGCCGCACCTGCATCTTAGCCTGCAATCGGGCGACGATATGATCTTGAAACGCATGGCGCGGCGCCACAACCGGGCCCAGGCGGTGGCGTTGTGTGAACGCCTGCGCGCGGGCCGGCCCGATATGGTTTTTGGCGCCGATTTGATCGCCGGTTTCCCGACGGAGACCGAGGCGCAGTTCGGAAATTCCCTGGCTCTTATTGACGATTGCGGTCTGACTTATCTGCATGTCTTTCCCTATTCCGAGCGGCCGGGCACACCGGCTGCCCGCATGCCCCAGGTACCAGGCCCCGTACGCCGCCAACGGGCTGCCCTGTTGCGGGAAAAGGGCGCGGCGGCATTGGCCGGCTTTCTGGCCGGCCAGGTGGGCAGTCGCAGCCGTATGTTGCTGGAGCGCCCCGGTCTGGGACGCAACGAGCAGTTCGCCTTGATCGAACTTGACCAGCCCGCCGCCACCGCACCGGTCAATGGCATCGTGGACGTGCGCATCGTAGCCGCGGCGCCTGACCGCCTGATTGGGCAAGTTGCCGCATGAGCGACGGTAAGCCCGGCTTGTTCTCCCGCTTGAAGGCGGGCCTCAGCCGCACGGCGGGCAATTTCGGCAACTCTATTACGTCGGTCTTCACCAAACGCAAGCTGGATGCCGCGGCATTGGAAGAGCTGGAGGATCTGCTGATTGCGGCCGACCTGGGCCCCGCCGTCGCGGCCCGGGTCAGCGGCAAACTGGCCGAAGACCGCTTCGATAAGGAAATCAGCGAAGAGGAAATCAAGGACGCCCTGGCCGGCGTGGTGACGGAAATACTGGAGCCGGTAGCCCAACCCTTGACCATCGATCCGGGGCGCCGCCCGCATGTGGTCCTGGTGGTCGGTGTCAACGGCACCGGGAAAACCACGACGATCGGAAAAATCGCCCATAATCTGGCGGCCGACGGCAAATCGGTGGTGCTGGCGGCCGCCGATACCTTTCGCGCCGCCGCCATCGATCAGTTACAGATTTGGGGTGATCGAACGGGTGCGACGGTCGTCCGGCGCGACGTGGGCGCGGATCCGGCGGCGGTCGCGTACGAAGGCCTGAAACGGGCTCAGGAGCTCGACGCCGATGTACTTTTGGTGGACACCGCCGGGCGGCTGCAGAATAAAACCGGTCTGATGGACGAGTTGGCGAAAGTGGTGCGGGTCCTGGGCAAATTGGATGCGGATGCCCCCCATGACTGTTTATTGGTGCTTGACGCCACGACCGGTCAGAACGCCCTGCGTCAGGTTGAGGTCTTTGCCGAAGTCTGCAACGTTACCGGTTTGGCCATGACCAAACTAGACGGCACGGCCCGCGGCGGCGTTCTGGTCGCAGTGGCGGAGCGCTTTGCCCTACCGGTGCATTATATCGGCATTGGCGAGGGTATCGATGATCTGCAGCCTTTCGCAGCTCCGGATTTTGCCCGCGCGATCGCCGGTTCGGACGAATAGCGCCACCTGCCCGAGGGACCGTTCCAAGGGTCAGAGCCTGATAGTTGGTAACAAATAAATTACCTTACCGGCCATACATGACAATTTGGCGACTTTGGAGCCCAAATTTGTCATATTCATGTTATTCAGGGTTGATTTGTAACGTAACAAAAAGTGCGCTAACATGATGTCAGGATCCATGGCGCGTATTATTCATGACAAATGTACGCCGCTGAATTGGTGGTCAGGCAGACCACGGACGAGAGGTTTGGACGCGACGAAAGATGCTGGGACGAATACTAGTCGTAGATGACGATCCCGATATGCGCTTGGTTCTGCGGGAGCACTTGGAGCCGGAAGGCTTCGAAGTTCTCGATGCCGCCGACGGCGCCGACATGCGTGCCGTGATTGCCGAGGAAGAAGTGGATTTAGTCATCCTGGATCTGCAGTTGCCGGACGAGGATGGCCTGCATCTGGCCAAGGTCCTGCGTGATAAGACCGATGCCGGCATCGTTATGCTGACCGGCAAGGGCACCACGGTTGATATGGTCGTCGGGCTGGAAGTCGGGGCCGATGATTATGTTGCCAAGCCGTTCAAATCGCGCGAGTTGCTGGCCCGAATTCGCAGCGTTTTGCGCCGCACCAAGCAGGCCCGGGAGAGCAAACCGAAAACGGGGGGCGGCATTGTAAAATTTCAGGGCTGGCGCTTTGAAAGCGCCTTTCAGCGCCTGACCGATCCCGAGGGCGAAGATTCGGTGCTGACGGCCGGCGAATCTCGATTGCTGCAAACCTTGATTGACAATGCCGGCACGACTGTATCGCGGGATACCTTGCATCGCGACGCACTGGGTTACGATATGCAGGACAGCAGCCGCAATATTGATGTTCTGGTGGGCCGTCTGCGGCGTAAACTGGACGGCGACGGTTCCAAGGGAAATCTGATCAAATCAGTCCGTGGTATCGGCTACGAATTTACCGGCACCATTGAACAAGACTAAATCCGAACAAGACTAAATCCGGGCAGGAATAATTGAGCTTCCGAGGTTAACCTACCGCAGCCTGCGCTGCCGCAAGACGGGCGATTGGCACCCGGAATGGCGAACACGAGACGTAATCCAGGCCGATCGAATGGCAAAAGCGAATGGAAGCGGGGTCGCCGCCGTGTTCGCCGCAGATGCCCAGTTTTAGATCTTCCCGGGTCCGCCGCCCCCGTTCCGCCGCCAGGCGCACCAATTCACCGACGCCATCTATATCCAAGGTCGCGAAGGGATCGGCATCCAAAATGCCCTTGTGGTTATAGTCTTCGAGGAATCCGGCGGAATCGTCGCGGCTGATACCGAATACGGTTTGGGTCAGATCATTGGTGCCAAAAGAAAAGAATTCCGCCGCCTCCGCGATCTCTCCGGCGCGCAGGGCCGCGCGGGGCAATTCGATCATGGTGCCGATCAAGTAATCCAGTTCAACACCCTTTTCGCCCGCCACCTGCTCGGCCACGACCGCTATTCGTGCCTGCAAAAAGGTGAACTCCTCCTTGCCCGCGATCAGCGGGATCATCACCTCAGGCACTACGCTCCGGCCCTGTTCGGCGCCAACGATCGCAGCCGCCTCGAAAATCGCACGGGCCTGCATCTCATAGATTTCCGGATGGGAAATGCCCAGGCGGCAGCCGCGATGGCCCAGCATGGGATTGTATTCGTGCAGTTCATTGGCCCGATGGCGCAGATCATCCGCCGTGGCGCCCGTCACCGCCGACAGCTGGGCCAGTTCGTCATCGGAATTTGGCAGGAATTCATGTAACGGCGGGTCCAACAGCCTGATGGTCACGGGCAGGTCGGCCATGATGGTGAACAGATCAACGAAATCCTGGCGCTGCATGGGCAGAATTTTTGCCAATGCGGCCTCTCGACCCGCCAAATCCCGGGCCAGGATCATTTCCCGCACCGCCAGAATACGGTCGGCATCAAAGAACATATGCTCGGTCCGGCACAGACCAATTCCTTCGGCGCCGAATTTCAGCGCGACCTCCGCCTCGGCCGGCGTTTCCGCGTTCGTCCGAATGCCGAGTTGACGGATTTCGTCAGCCCACCCCATCAAGGTACCGAAATCGCCGGAAAGCTTGGGTTGTATGGTGGCCACGCCGCCCAGCATTACTTCGCCGGTGCCGCCGTCGATGGTCAGAATGTCGCCGGCCGCAACGGTAATATCGCCAATCCGCATGGTCTGGCTCTGATAATCAATACGCAGTTGCCCGGCACCGGAAACGCACGGCCGGCCCATGCCGCGTGCCACCACCGCCGCATGGCTGGTCATGCCGCCGCGCGCCGTAAGAATGCCACGGGCGGCGTGCATGCCGTGGATATCCTCGGGCGAGGTCTCGATCCGCACCAACAGGATATCCTCGCCCTGCTCCGCCTGCGCCTCGGCCTGGTCTGCCGAAAAAACCACCTTGCCCGTGGTCGCGCCCGGCGATGCGGGCAGACCGCGAGTAATGATCTGCCGCGCGGCGTCGGGATCAAGCGTGGGGTGAAGCAATTGATCCAGGGAATTCGGATCTACCCGCTGGATCGCTTCCCGCCGATCCAGCAAACCCTCGTTGGCCATTTCCACCGCGATCCTGATAGCGGCCTCGGCGGTGCGCTTGCCGGACCGGGTCTGCAGCATATACAGAATGTTGTTTTGCACCGTGAATTCGATGTCCTGCATATCCCGATAATGGGCTTCAAGGCGCTGATAGATCGCCTCCAACTCGCTAAACACCTGCGGCATGACCTCTTCCAACGACGGTTTGTCGTCGTTGGCGGCCTGGCGCGCGGCCAGGGTCAGATGCTGCGGTGTACGAATGCCCGCCACCACATCCTCGCCCTGGGCGTTAATGAGATACTCGCCGAAAAAACGCCGCTCGCCCGTGGAAGGGTCGCGGGTGAAGGCGACGCCGGTGGCGGAGTCATCGCCCATGTTGCCAAATACCATGGCCTGGATATTCACCGCCGTCCCCCAACTGGCCGGAATGTCGTGCAGGCGGCGATAGGTCACCGCACGGGCATTCTGCCAGGAGCCGAAGACAGCGCCAACGGCGCCCCAAAGCTGCTCGTTGACGTCCTGGGGAAAGCTGCCTCCGCCTTCCTCCTCGACCTTCGCCTTGAACTGACCCACCAAATCACGCAAATCCTCGGCCGACAGATCGGTATCCAGTTGCAGGCCCTTGTTCTCTTTGTGGATCTCCAGCAATTCCTCGAAATGGAAATGATCGATGCCCAGGACCACGTCGGAATACATCTGGATAAAGCGGCGGTAGCTGTCCCAAGCGAAGCGTTCATTGCCGCTTTGGGTCGCCAGACCGGCCGCCGTTTGATCGTTCAGGCCCAGGTTCAGCACCGTGTCCATCATGCCCGGCATGGAAGCCCGGGCCCCGGAGCGGACGGAAACCAACAGCGGATTGTCATGATCGCCGAAGGTGGCGCCGACGGTTTGCTCCACCGCCGCCAAGGCGGCCGCGAGCTGATCGCGCAGACCGTCGGGGTAGGTTTCGCCCTGGTCGTAATAGGCAGTGCAGACTTCGGTCGACAGGGTAAAGCCCGGGGGAACCGGCAGCCCAAGGCCGGACATCTCGGCCAGATTGGCGCCCTTGCCGCCCAGCAGATTCTTGTCATCCGCGCCGCCGTCGGCCCTGCCGCCGCCAAAACTGTAAACCCATTTCGTCATGGCATACCTTTCGGGTCAGCCTTCGATTTCGCTGAAATCGGCAACCTTGTGCAAGGTCGTCCGGATTTGTGAGAGCAGGCGAAGGCGATTGCCCCTAAGGGCACCGTCATCGGCATTCACCGTTACCCCGTCAAAGAAGTCATCTACCGGCTGGCGTAATCCGGCCATGGCGGCCATGGCCTGGGCGAAATCCTCACCCGCCAACGCTCCGTCGATTTTCCCTACCGCCGACCCGAGCGCGCTAGCCAGGGCCGTTTCCTCGTCCTGTTGCAACAGGGCGGCGTCAACGGCGCCATCGTGAGAAACACCGTCCTTTTTTTCCTCGATGCGTAGAATATTGGCGGCGCGGCGATAGGCGGTCAACAGATTGGCGCCATCCTCGCTGCCGAGAAAACTGTCGAGGGCCCGCACCCGGGCGATCAGACGCACCAGGTCATCCTCGCCACCCAATGCGAAAACGGCCTGTACCAGATCGTGGCGCGCGCCCTGTTCCCGCAAATGCACTTTCAGCCGGTCGGCGAAGAAATCCAGCAGGCTGTCATCCTGATCGTCAGAAAAATCATATGACGCCAACGCCAGGCGAAATGCCTTTTGCAGGGGCAGACGCAGTTCGTTCTCCAGCACCATGCGTATTATTCCCAACGCCGCCCGGCGCAACGCAAAGGGGTCGCGGGAACCGGTAGGTTTTTCGTCGATGGCCCAGAACCCCACCAAAATATCCAGCTTGTCAGCCAGGGCGACACACAATGCGGTGGGCGCCGTGGGGCAGTCATCGGATGGCCCGGCGGGGGAATAATGTTGCGCGATAGCCTGGGCCACATCTTCCGCTTCGCCTTCGTTCAAGGCGTAATACTGGCCCATGACGCCCTGGACCTCGGGAAATTCATAGACCATGTCGCTAACCAGGTCCGCTTTGCACAGATGCGCGGCGCGGCGGGCCGCCTCGCCATCGGCGCCGGGAATGAATTCGGCCAGGGCGGCGGACAGGGTTTCAATACGCCTGACCTTGTCGCCCAGACTGCCCAGCTTGGCGTGGAAAACCATGTCGTCCAATGCGGGCAGGCGACTTTCAAGGGTCTTCTTCTTGTCCTGGGTCCAGAAGAATTCGGCGTCCGCCAGGCGCGCGGTCAGGACATATTCATTGCCGGCGATAATCTGTTTGCCGCCGTCCCCTGCCTCCAGATTGGCCACGGTGATGAAATTGGGCGCCAGCTTGCCGTCGCCGTCACGGAGCGAGAGGTATTTCTGGTTCACCTTCATGGTGGTGACCAGAACCTCCGCCGGGACATCCAGGAACCTCGCATGGAAACCACCCAGCATAGGCACGGGCCATTCCACCAGACCGGCGATTTCCGCCACCAGGCCGTCATCCTCCACCAGGGTCAGACCGGCATCCCCGGCCAGGCGGCGGGCGCCCTCGGCAATGGTCCGGCGCCTCTCACCAGCATCAATGACAACATTGGCGGACGCCAGCTTGCCCTGATAATCGGCGAAATCGCTGACTGTGAAGGTCTCCGGCGCATGGAACCGGTGCCCCCGGGTCTGGGCGCCGCTTTCAACATCGGCGAAAGTCAGGGGCACCGCGGCGCCATCGAACAGCGCCAGGATGGATTGCAGGGGACGTACCCACCGGGTCGTGCCCCGGCCCCAGCGCATGGATTTCGGCCAGGGCAGATCGGCAAATGTCTTTGGCAAAATCTCCGACAGCACCTCCGCCGTGGGCCGGCCCTGGCGTTCGATGACGGCAAACAGGAATGTGCCCTTGGGCAGCTCCCGCTCTTCGCATTGATCGCGGCTCAGCCCGTTGCCGCGCAGAAAGCCTTCGATGGCTGTTTCTGGCGCATCAACCTTCGGGCCGCGTTTCTCCTCCCGCACGTCCGGCTGCGCCTCCGGCAGGCCGGTGATATGCAGGATCAGACGCCGGGGCGTGACATGGGCGGCGGCCGTCTCGAACGGCAATTCAGCGGCCTTCAGGCCGTCGCAGACCAGGCGCTTCAGATCATCGGCCGCGCGGGCCTGCATGCGGGCGGGGATTTCCTCGCCGAACAACTCCAGCAACAAATCCGCCATATCAGGCCGTCCCCTCAGCCAGTTCGCCCTCGGCCGCCAGATAGGCAGTGGCGCAGGCCTTCGCCAGCTCCCGTACGCGGCCGATAAAAGCGGCACGTTCCGTAACCGAAATAACGCCCCGTGCGTCCAGCAGATTGAACAGATGCGAGGCCTTGATGCATTGATCGTACGCCGGCAAGGGTAAGGCGGCATCGACCAGGGCAGCGCATTCCGTCTCGGCATCGCTGAAATGGCGGAACAGCATGTCCGTATTGGCGTGATCGAAGTTGTAGGCGGAATACTGCTGTTCCGCCGCCAGATAGACATCCGCGTAGGACTTCGAACGCTCGTTGCCCGGTTCGTTCCAGGCCAGCTGCTGGAAATGATCCACGCCCTGGACATACATGGCCAGACGCTCCAGACCGTAGGTCAGCTCGCCCGAAACCGGGTTGCAGTCAAAGCCGCCGACTTGTTGGAAATAGGTGAACTGGCTGACCTCCATGCCGTCGCACCAGACCTCCCAGCCCAGGCCCCAGGCGCCCAGGGCGGGGCTTTCCCAGTCATCCTCGACAAAGCGGATATCGTGGTTGGAGGCGTCCAGACCGATGGCCGTCAAGCTGCCCAGGTACAGATCCTGCAAATCCGGGGGCGACGGTTTCATGATCACCTGGAACTGATAGTAGTGCTGCAAGCGGTTCGGGTTCTCGCCATAGCGGCCATCGGTCGGCCGGCGCGAGGGCTGAACATACGCCGCATTCCAGCTTTTGCTGCCCAGGGAGCGCAAGGTGGTGGCCCAGTGAAAAGTACCCGCGCCCACTTCCATGTCATAGGGTTGCAGAATGACGCAGCCCTGTTCCGACCAATAATGCTGGAGGGCCAGGATCAGACCCTGAAAGGTCTTGGTATTGAAGCTCGGCGTGCCGGTCATGGCGTTGACTTTTCCGTGGAATGGGCGACGTCGTCGCGGTTTAGATTTTGGCGCAACCTAGATCAAACAGCCTAAAATCGGAACTGATTTTCGGCTGATAATTTGATCTAATCTAAATGTTAGAGCAACTTTCCGCGTTCGAATGAACGCGGGTTGCTCTAATCGCCACTCCCGCCCTTGGCAATGGGGCAATCGTCCCGCTCGCAACCACCCCCCTCGGGCGCCACATAGTTGCCGCAAACGGCGCAGGCACTCAGGTCCAGGGCGTCATTTTTTGGCCGTTCCTTGTCGTCTTCGACCACTTTGGCGCCGCCGCCGCGAAAGGCTTTCGATACGATCACCACGACGACCACGACGGCCAGGAACAGCAATATTTTTGGCAGGCTAAGCATGGGCGCGCAGCTTAGCCTGCGTTCGGGGCAGGTCAACCCATCTCATGATCATTCAACGGCCATCCTGGATAATTATTTCCGCTGCCTTTTCCGCGATCATGACGACCGGCGAATTTGTGTTGCCGGACGTAATGGTCGGCATGATCGAAGCATCGGCGACGCGAAGGCCATCAATGCCATGCACCCGCAGGCGGTCGTCCACCACCGCCCTGTTGTCATCACCCATGCGGCAGGTGCTGACGGGGTGAAATATCGTGGTGGCCAGATCCCCCGCCGCCTTGACCAGGTCGCCATCGTCGTCTCCGACCGTGGGGCCGGGGCGGAATTCTTCCGGATGAAAGGGGGCGAGGCCGGGCGCGGCGCAGATTTTCCGGGTCAGGCGAATGGCGTCGGCGACCACCGCCCGGTCGCTTTCGGTGGATAGATAATTGGGCCGAATGGCCGGTTGGACCAGGGCATCGGGACTGGCGATATGGATGCTGCCCCGGCTGTCAGGGCGCAGATTACAGACCGAGGCTGTGAAAGCCTCGAACGGATGCAGATCCTCGCCCAGTTTGTCCGTACTCAGGGGCTGGACGTGGTATTGCAGATTGGCGGTCTCGCGGCTGGGGTCGGACTTGGCGAAGGCGCCGAGCTGGCTGGGCGCCATGGTCAGGGGCCCGGTCCTGAACAGGCCGTATTCCACGCCCATGGCCATGCGCCCCAACAGGCTGTTGGCACGCAGGTTCAGGGTCCTGGTATTGGACACCTTGTAAACCAGGCGGACCTGCAAATGATCCTGAAGGTTCTCGCCAACGCCGGGCAATTCGTGGCGAACCTCGATGCCATGTTGTTGCAGCAATTCCCCCTGTCCGATGCCGGAGAGTTCCAGCAATTGCGGTGAATTGACCGAGCCGCCGGCCAAAATCACCTCGCCCCGCGCGGCGGCCTCAGTGGGCGCGCCGTCATGGCGGAATTCCAGGCCCGTGGCGCGACCGTCGGCGATAACGATGCGGGTTGCCTGGGCGTGGGTCATGACCTTTAAGTTAGGCCGCTGCATGGCTGGTTTCAGGAAAGCCTTGGCCGCGCTCCAGCGGACGCCGCGGCGCTGATTGACCTGGAAATAGCCGCAACCTTCGTTATCGCCGCGATTGAAATCGTCGGATTTGGGAATGCCCACCTGGGCCGCCGCCTCGCGGAAGGCAGCCAGTATTTCCCAACTCACCCGCGGCTCCTCGACCCGCCATTCGCCGTCCGCGCCATGCATGTCGTCGCCGCCAGCGTAATGATCCTCGGTCTTTCGGAAATAGGGCAGCACGTCATCCCAGGCCCAGCCCACATTGCCCATTTGCCGCCATTGATCGTAGTCGCGGGCCTGGCCGCGCATATAGATCATGCCGTTGATGGAGGAACAGCCGCCAAGGACCTTGCCCCTGGCATAGTCAATGGCACGGCCGTTCAGGCCGGCTTCCGCTTCGGTTTTAAAACACCAGTCCGTGCGCGGATTGCCCAGGGTATAGAGATAACCAACGGGAATGTGGATCCAGTGATAATTGTCCTTGCCCCCCGCTTCCAGCAACAGCACGGTCGTGTTCGGGTCGGCCGACAGGCGGTTGGCGAGCACGCAACCGGCGGTGCCGGCGCCCACGATGATGTAGTCAAAGGTCTCGATGGTCATGGATCGCCTCTGCGGTTGTGTTCGTCATTTTTTTCGGTCGTCCCGCCGCCGCCACCGCCAAGGCTCTTCCACAGACGGTCAAACAGGTTGCCGCCGCGCCGCGCCGGTGACGCCTTGCCGGTCGGTTGTTTCAGCGATCGGGCCGGCTTGCCCTTATGCGCCGCCAGCATGAAGTCGCGCCACAGCCGGGCCGGTGCGCCGCCGCCCGTGACCCGGTTCATGGGCGCGCCGTTATCATTACCCAACCAGACACCGGCGACAAGTTCCGCGGTGTAGCCCAGGAACCAGGCATCCCGGTAATCCTGGCTGGTGCCCGTCTTGCCGGCGGCCGGGCGGCCGATGCGGGCGTTGCGGCCGGTACCCACACGGATCGTGCCCGCCAGCATCTGACTTAGTTCAGCCACATGCCAAGGCCGCGCCACCTGCCCCCGGCCGGAGCCATGGCGGCGGTAGAGGAGATTGTTGCGGCCGTCGCGCACTTCCAGAATGCCATGGGGCAGCGCGCCGATGCCTTTGTTGGCCAGGGCGGCGTATGCGGTGGTCAATTCCAGCAGGCCGACTTCCGCCGCGCCCAGGGCGATGGAAGGATGCGAAGGCAGGCGCGAAGACAGACCCAGACGCCGGGCAGCGCCGATCACCTTGTCCCGGCCCACGCGTTCGGATATCTGCACGGCGACGGAGTTGGACGAATAGGCCAGGGCCTGGCTGAACGTCAGGCGGCCGCGATACTTCTCGGCATAATTTTTCGGCGACCAGCCGGCGACGGTAATAGGCTTGTCCGTGAACGGCGTATCGGGTCGCATGCCCGCTTCCAGACCGGCCAAATAGACCACCGGTTTAAAGGCGGAGCCCGGTTGCCGACGAGCCTGGGTGGCGCGATTGTACTGGCTTTTGCCATAGTCCCGGCCGCCGACCATGGCCCGAACGGCGCCATTGGGCGCCATGGCCAGCAACGCGCCCTGGCCGATCTTTCGTTTGGCCGCCGGTCCGGCGAACAGCTTGGCCATTGCCGCCTCTGCGTGGCCCTGCATGGTGCGGTCCAGGGTGGTGCGAATGACAAGATTACGTTCCGTGGGGCCGAGAAAATCGGTCAGACGATCCATTACCCAGTCGGCGAAATAACGCGCCGGCTGCACGGCGCCGCCACGGCCCCGGCGCAGGCCGGCCGGTTTGGTCTTGGCCGCCCGGGCCGCCGCCGGTTCGATAAAGCCCACATCGACCATATTGTTCAGCACCACGGCGGCCCGGGCCCGCGCCGCCTTGAGATTACGTGTCGGCGCCAGGCGCGAGGGCGCTTTCAGCAAGCCTGCCAGCATTGCCGCCTCGGCCAGATTGACCTTGGCCGCCGGTTTGGAGAAATAGCGCCGGGCTGCGGCATCCACGCCATAGGCGCCCGCGCCCAAGTAAACCCGGTTCAGATACAGGGTCAGGATCTGATCCTTGGAAAAATTGGCTTCCAGCCACAGTGCCAGCAGAAACTCCTGAACCTTGCGTTTCAAGGTGCGCTGATGGGTCAGAAAGACATTCTTGGCCAACTGCTGGCTGATGGTGCTGCCGCCCTGAACGATACGCCCGGCCCAAAGGTTGTTGACCAGGGCCCGCGTCAGACCAATGGGATCAACACCATAGTGGCTGTAAAAGCGCCGATCCTCGGTCGCCACAACGGCGCGGGGCAGATGCTTGGGCAATTGGTTCAGCTGCACTGGCACGCCGTAGACATCGCCGAATTCGGCGACCTTGCGTCCCTTATGGTCCAACAGCGTGATCGAAGGCTTGCGTTGAATGGCCGAGAGTTTATCGACCGAGGGGAGGTCGTAGGCGTACCAGACGATCACGCCCATGACGGCGATGATGCCCCAGACCATGAAGACCAGCAGCCAATAGATCAGGCGGCCCAGCCAGCCCCGTCGCGAGCCGCCTTGCGGCGCCGGCGCCGCGCTCACGAGCTATATATCCAGGTTGACCACATTTAGGGCATTGGATTGGATAAATTCGCGACGCGGCTCCACCACATCGCCCATGAGGGTGGAGAACACTTCGTCCGCGTCATCAAGTTCCTTGACCTGGACCTGTAACAAAGTGCGGACATTGGGGTCCAAGGTGGTCTCCCACAATTGCTCCGGATTCATCTCGCCCAGGCCCTTGTAGCGCTGCACGGACAGGCCCTTTTGCCCGATTTTCAGAACAGTCGCCAGCAGATCGAGCGGACCCGTGATGCGGATCTCCTCGTCCTTGCGGACAAGGGCCGCGGGATGTTCATAAATTTCCTGCAGCTCCTTGGCCATGGCGTCCAGCTGCCGTGCCTCGCCGCTGCGGATCAAGGTGGCATCGATGAGGTGAGTTTCCACGACGCCACGGGTGCTGCGTTCCAGGGCATAGCCGCCGTCGGCGGCGGCCTGGCCGGTCCAGCCGCGTTCTTCCTCCGCCTCCAGGCCGTCAAGGCGGTTGGCGAGATAG
The DNA here is from genome assembly GCA_018667855.1 of Rhodospirillaceae bacterium. Classification (GTDB taxonomy): domain Bacteria; phylum Pseudomonadota; class Alphaproteobacteria. The sequence goes on along the minus strand of JABIRL010000320.1, from coordinate 7,505 downwards.
CGGGCGACTTGATCGGATTGCTCCCCATCCGCGATGACATCAGGGTTCAGGATACCCAGTATGGCGGCCTGTTCGACGATATTTTTGTTGTAGCGTCGGCCCACCGCTTCCAACAGGGCGGCGGCCCTGCGGGCATCATCCACCAGGGCACGCAGATCAGCACCGGCGCGCTGACTGCCGCCATGCAGGTTCAGGACCGCATCACGCAATCCTTCGTCGATCAAATAACCTTCAAGATTTCGGTCATCCTTCAGATACCGTCCGGCGCCCGACGTCCCCCGCCAGACTTTGTACAACGGCGGTTGGGCGATATAGAGATGGCCGCGTTGCACGATCTCCGGCATTTGCCGATAGAAGAAAGTCAACAACAGGGTGCGGATGTGGGCCCCGTCCACATCGGCGTCGGTCATGATGATGATCTTGTGATAACGCAGTTTCTCGATATTAAAATCATCCCGGCCAATGCCCGTGCCCAGGGCCGTGATCAAGGTGCCGATTTCCGTCGACGACAGCATTTTGTCAAAGCGGGCCCGCTCCACATTCAGGATTTTGCCGCGCAGGGGCAGAACGGCCTGATTGCTGCGCGAGCGGCCCTGTTTGGCGGAGCCGCCGGCGCTGTCACCCTCGACCAGGAACAATTCGGACTTGGCCGGGTCGCGTTCCTGACAATCCGCCAGTTTGCCCGGCAGTGAGGATATATCCAGGGCGCCCTTGCGCCGGGTCAGATCCCGGGCCTTGCGCGCCGCTTCCCGGGCGATGGCGGCGTCCAATGCCTTGCCGACAACCTTGCGGGCATCGCTGGGATGCTCCTCGAACCATTGTTGCAGCTTTTCGCTAATCAGGCTTTCGACCACGGGGCGAACTTCGGACGAAACCAATTTGTCCTTGGTTTGCGAGCTGAATTTTGGATCAGGTACTTGTACCGAAAGAATGCAGGTCAGACCCTCGCGGGCATCATCGCCGCTGAGCGAGACCTTCTCCTTTTTCGCCAGGCCGGATGAATTGGCATAGCTGTTGACGGTGCGGGTCAGGGCGGCGCGGAAGCCGGCCAAATGGGTGCCGCCGTCACGCTGGGGGATGTTGTTGGTATAGCACAGAACATTTTCGTGATAGCTGTCGTTCCATTGCAGGGCGCAATCCACATGGATCATGGCGCCCTCTCCCGTACCGGAATCACGATCGCCGGTGATGGCGATAGGCTCGTGCACCGCCGATTTATTGCGGTCGAGATAGGCAACGAATGCACCGATACCGCCGTCGTACTGAAAGACATCCTCCTGGGGCTCGACACCGCGCTCGTCTCGCAGCACCACCAACACGCCCGAATTCAAAAATGCCAACTCGCGCAAACGATGGATCAGGGTGCCATAGTCGAATTCGGTCTTTGAAAAGGTCTTGTCCGACGGCGTGAAAGTCACTTCCGTACCCGTCCGCTCCTCCGCCGGGCCGACGACCTCCAGGGGCGCCTCGGGGACGCCGTCATGGAAGCACATGAAAAATTCCTCGCCGCCGCGCCAGATACGCAATTGCAAGGTCGAGGACAAGGCGTTGACCACGGAAATGCCGACACCATGCAACCCGCCCGATACCTTGTAGGAGTTCTGGTCGAACTTACCGCCCGCATGCAGCTCGGTCATGATGACCTGAGCGGCGGAGACGCCCTCTTCCTCGTGAATTTCCGTCGGGATGCCGCGGCCATTGTCATTGATCGTGGCGGAGCCGTCGGGGTTCAAAATCACCTGGACCTTGTCCGCGTGGCCGGCCAGGGCCTCGTCAATGGCGTTGTCCACCGCTTCATAGATCATGTGATGCAAGCCGGAGCCGTCATCGGTATCGCCGATATACATGCCCGGACGCTTGCGCACCGCATCCAGGCCGCGCAGCACCTTGATCGACGATGCATCATATTCGCCAAGATCGTCCAAATTCGGATCTTCAAATACCGGTTCGCTCAACCCAACCTACCTTCCAACACAATCTTCCAGCACTATCTTCAAACACTATCTTCCAACACGGCATTTCCGCCATTCACAGCCACGAACTGCGCCGGGCCCGACAAGCCATCGAACAGATCCCGGTCCGTGCCGCTCAACCAGGCCTGCCCGCCCAGAGTCAAAATTTCGTCGAACAGCGCCTCGCGCCGCCGCCGATCCAAATGCGCGGTGATTTCATCCAACAACAATATGGGCGCCGCGCCCCGGCGTTGCGCCTCGGCCCGGGCATTGGCCAAAATGATGGAGATCAACAGCGCCTTCTGTTCGCCGGTGGAACAGATCGCAGCCGGTTGACCCTTGTCCAAATGCCGGACCACCAGGTCGGAACGGTGTGGCCCCTCGCCGGTGCCGCCCCGTTCGCCATCGCGGCGTCGGTTGTCGGCCAAAAGCGCCGCAAAACGGCTTTCAACTTCCACCGCCGGCAGCTCGTCCAGCCAGCCTTCCAAACGGCCGTCTATAGCCAATCCGGGTTTGGGAAATCGCCCCGGCGTTTCCGCTAAAAGCCGTTGCAGCCGCTCCAGCGCCTCGCGCCGGGCTGCCGCCACGGCGACACCATCGGCCGCCATGCGCGCTTCCAAGGCCGACAGCCAGGCTGGGTCGCCGCCCTGACCATTGCCACCACCACCACCATTCCCGTGATTATCACGCAACAATTTGGCCCGTTCCCGCAGACTGCGTTCATAGGCACCGACCCGGCGGCCATGATCCGGGTCCAGGCCCAATACCAGACGATCCAGAAAGCGCCGCCGTGATGCTGGGCCGTCCTGAAACAGCCGATCCATCCGGGGCGTCAGCCATTGCACGCCGATCACCTGCGCTAGGCTGGAGGGTTGCACCGTTTGGCCGTCGTGGCGGGCCAGACGCCGGTCCGTACCTTTTTCCGTCGTTGCCAGACTGCTGCCGATCCCTACCACGCCGCCGGGAGTCAGAACCGTTGCGGCCACCGCCCAGCTGTCAACTTCGCCATTGCCATTGCCATTGTCATCGCCGGTCCCGGATTTCTGTGCGTCGCGCAATTTGGCGCGGCGCAGACCGCGGCCGGGAGAGAGGAAGGAAATGGCCTCCATCAAGTTGGTTTTGCCCGCACCATTGGCGCCGCTCAAGACTATCACGGGGGCCCGGATGTCCAGGGCGAGTTGGCCGTAATTGCGGAAATTGCGCAGACGTAACCGCTGCACAAGGCAGGGCGTCGCGACCCCAGAATCGGTATCGGCATCGGCATCGGCCTGCCCGTTCGCAATAATGTTTTCCCGCGCGGCCAGCAAAAACCCTCTCAAACCCGCATGGGCATCAGGACATATAACGCGCCCTGATCAGCGGCATCCCGGATTATGGTTGGCGAGGCGCCGTCGGAAAGATCGAAACAGACGTTTTCGCCGTCAATCTGTCCGGCGATGTCCAGCAGGTACCGGGCGTTAAAGCCGATTTCCAGGCCGTCCTGTCCATTGAAATTGGCCGGTACTTCGTCCGTGCCGCTGCCCTGTTCGGGATTATTGGCCGACAGCACCACCGCATCGCCATTCACCGCCAGCTTCACGGCCCGGGATTTTTCCGAGCTGATGGTCGCCACCCGATCCACGGCGGCCGAAAAACTTTTACAATCAACCTCCATCAGACTGTCGTTGCCGACCGGGATCACCCGTTGATAATCCGGGAAGGTGCCATCGATCAGTTTCGAGGTCAGGACAATGTCGCCCAGGGCAAAGCGGATCTTGCTGTCCGACAGGGCGATTTCCACCGTACTGTCGCCGTCCTCGATCAATTTGTGCACTTCCAGGGCGGCCTTGCGCGGGACGATCACGCCGGGCATGCCGGCCGCGCCCTGCGGCAGGGGTACTTCAATATGAGCCAGGCGATGACTATCGGTCGCCACGCCGCGCAGCACAGGGGCATCATCGGGGGCATGCAGATAGATGCCGTTCAGGTAATAACGGGTTTCTTCCGTGGAAATGGCAAAACGGGTCTTTTCGATCAGGCGCCGCAGATCGGCGGTGGGCAGAACGAATTGATGCGGCAGATCGCCATCGGCCATGACCGGGAAATCTTCCCGGGGCAGGCAGGACAAGGCAAATTTCGAACGTGCCGCGCGTACCGTCAGGCGGCCATCGTCGGTCGCGCTGTCCAGCTCCACCTGTGCCCCATCGGGTAGTTTGCGGACGATGTCGTGCAGGATATGCGCGGGTGCCGTCGTGCCGCCGGGCTGCTGGATTTCCGCCGCCACCGTTTCCACGATGGCCAGATCCAGATCCGTCGCGGTCAGGCTCAACCCGGCCTCGTCCGCGACCAATTGCACATTGGACAATATGGGGATGGTATTGCGCCGTTCGACCACGTTCTGGACATGACCAAGGGCGCGCAAAAGGGCTGATCGTTCGATGGTAAGCTTCATGTTTTCTTCGCTATGATAGATCCCAATAAACGGCTTTACGGCGGAATGTGCCGTCCCGCCGAGGCCGAAGCGCTAGAGAATCACAACCGGCCTTGTCGGGGCGAAAGCATAGCAGAAAGCGCCATCGACCGCACTCTTTTTGCCTTCGGTTTCCGGCCTCAAAATAGCCATATTCGTCACACCCGCATGGGCATGAGGACATACAACGCACCGCTATCGGCGGGATCACGAATTATGGTTGGCGAGGCGCCGTCGGAAAGATCGAAAATAATGTTTTCACCTTCGATCTGGCCCGCGATATCCAGCAAATACCGGGCGTTAAAGCCGATTTCCAGGGCCTCCTCGCCGCTGAACGTCACGGCCACTTCATCCGTACCGCTGCCCTGTTCGGGGTTACTGGCGGACAACACCACCGCGGCACCCTGCGCAGCCAGCTTTACGGCCCGGGATTTTTCGGAGCTGATGGTCGCCACGCGGTCGACGGCGGCGGAAAAACTTTTGCAATCAACCTCCATCACCTTGTCATTGCCCGTTGGTATCACCCGTTGGTAGTCGGGAAAGGTCCCGTCAATTAGTTTCGATGTCAGAACGATCTCGCCAAACGTAAAACGTATCTTGCTGTCGGACAGCGCAACCTCGACCTCTCCCGCGCTGCCCTCGATCAGTTTCTGTACTTCCAGCGCCGCCTTGCGGGGCAGGATTACGCCGGGCATGGTCGCGGCACCATCCGGCAGGGCGATTTCCACATGGGCCAGGCGGTGGCCGTCGGTCGCAACGCCGCGCAGGACGCCCGCCCCTTCCGGGGCATGCAAATAGATACCGTTCAGATAATAACGGGTTTCCTCGGTGGAGATCGCGAACCGTGTTTTTTCGATCAAACGCTGCAGATCCACTGCCGCTACGGCGAACCGGTGGGGTAAATCACCCTCCGCCATCACCGGAAAATCCTCTTGCGGCAGGCAGGACAGGGCGAAATTGGAGCGCCCGGCACGCACCGTCATGCGGCCGTCTTCGCTGCCGCTGTCCAGCTCAACCTGGGCGCCGTCGGGCAATTTGCGCACAATGTCGTGCAGCATATGCGCGGGCGCCGTGGTGCCGCCCGTCTGCTGAACCTCGGCCGGCACCGCTTCCACCATGGCGAGATCAAGGTCGGTGGCGGTCACGTTCAAGCCCGTATCGTCGGCAACCAGTTGCACATTAGACAGAATCGGTATGATGTTGCGCCGTTCAACAACGTTTTGGACATGGCCCAGGGCGCCCAATAATGCGGAACGTTCAATGGTCAGCTTCATGATAACTTCGCTTCCGACTTCATGGCCGTAAGCATAACAGAAAGCAGAGCGAGGCGAACCTATTTGGGCCGTAACGCCCCTCAGGTCATCATGAAATGGGCCGATGCGGTGGCGATCAGCTTCGCCCGGTCGCCTTGCCAGGCCATGGCGCGGACGTTGGCGACCCGGCGGCCCTGTTTCGTGACAATACCCGTGGCAAAACTGTCCTCCGCCCGGCCGGGGCGCAGATATTCCACCGTTATGTTGATGATCCGAGGCAGGATCGGCTCTTCCATGGCGCCGATCAGGGATATCATCGCCGCGCTTTCCAACAGCGCGCCGGTCACACCGCCATGCAGGGCGGGCAGTACGGGATTGCCGATCAGCATGTCCTGATAGGGCATTGTGGTAATCAATTCATCGCCCAGACGTTCCGCCCGCAGGTTCAGCCAGCGGAAATAGGGCACCGCCTGGATAAAAGGCTGCAGTTCGCCACTTTTCCTGGCGGCATTGATGCCGTCTGACAGCTTCAATTTCATGATCGCGTCACCATGAAGGAACCGGCGGCATGGGCGATGGGATCGTCAATATCGCTCTGATAGGCGACACCGCGGGTAAAGGCGATGTTGCGGGTGAGTTTATAACAATGAACCTTGGCGAAGAGATCTTCGCGCGGCGCCGCCGGCTTCAGATAATCAATGCGCAAGTCCAAGGTCGCCGTCGTCGCCATGCCACCCAGCAGGGGGATGATGCACATGCCGCTCAAGCTATCCAGCAGCACGGTGACAATACCGCCATGAACGACGCCTGTTTCGGGATCGCCGACAAATTCCTCGCGATGCGGTATTTTTCCAACCGCGCCCCCCTCGTCCATGGAGAGCAGTTCCAGGCCCACTTCCGCCATGTGCGGTATGCCGCTGCGCATCAATGTGGCCATATTTTCGAAATCAAATTCCATGACAAATGACAATGGTTGCTCGCCCGTCGGCTGTCAAATTGAGGTCCTGGAACGGGCTGATTTTCACCACTGGCGGCGAGGGGATTTCGGTCGTATAAGTCGCGTTATGTGGAAAAGTACGGTTTGTGCTCGCGCCGGCAATAATCCGGCGACATCGCGGCGATTTCTGCTGCTGGCGGGACTTTTGTGCGGCCTTGCCCTGGTCACGGCGGCGCCCGGCGCCCGGGCCGACAACGGCGGTTATTTCCGCATTGCGACCGGCACCACGGATGGCACATATTTCCCTATTGGCGCCCTGATCGCCGCCGCCATATCGAACCCGCCGGGCTCCCGCGAATGCGCCGATGGCGGCTCTTGCGGCGTACCGGGCCTAATTGCCGTCGGCCGGGCCAGCAAGGGGTCGGTGGAAAATGTCGGCCTGATCGCCAAGGGCGCTGTGGAATCCGGGCTTAGCCAGGCTGATGTGGCCTATATGGCCTATCATGGCCTGGGCCGCTTTCGGGGTGGGGCGCCTTATGATGGTCTGCGGGTCATCGCCACGTTGTATCCCGAATTGGTGCAGTTGGCGGTGCGCAAACACAGCGGCATCTATGCCGTGGAGGATCTGCGTGACAAACGCGTATCGTTGGGCGTGGTGGGTTCGGGCACGGCCTTGGATGCCGAGGTAATCATGGTGGCCCACGGTCTGAAACTCGACGACTATACCGCGATTTATTTCGACCTTGGCGAGTCGGCCGACCGCCTGCGCCTGGGCAAGATCGATGCGTTTTTCATCATTGCCGGTACCCCGGTCCCGGCCCTGGAGGATCTGGCGGAGCAGACCAATATTACCCTGCTGCCGATCCATGGCGAAGCGTCGGCGCGTCTGCGCAAGAAGTTTCCGTTTTTTGTGC
>JABIRL010000304.1 GCA_018667855.1 Rhodospirillaceae bacterium | reverse complement strand
CGCCCGCGACATTATTGGCGCGGGCCTAAGGTAGGTTGGGAGTATCACCATGGACCTCTCTCTGACAGAAGAACAACAACTCATCGTCGATATGGTCAGGCGTTTCGTGCGCGAGGAAGTCGCGCCGCTCGAGGATGACCTTGATACGGACGAAGACAGGCTGCCGCCCGAACAATTTGCCAAATTGGTGGAGAAGACCAAGGAAATGGGCCTTTACGGCCTCGGTATCCCACCCGAATACGGCGGGCCGGAAGTCGACGTCATGACCAACACCCTGATCGCCATCGAATACAGCCAGCACCGTGCCGGGTTATATGCCCCCTGCTATGGCGCCTTTGGCGGCGCCGGCCTGTCCCAATTGTACGAGGCGACGGACGAGCAGAAGGAGAAATACCTTTACCCCACGCTGCGCGGCGAGAAGAAAACATTTTTCGGCTTGTCCGAACCCTCGGGCGGCAGCGATCCGGCCCGCGCCATCCAGACCCGCGCCGAGCGTGATGGTGACGACTGGGTTATCAATGGTTCGAAGTTGTGGATCAGTGGCGCCGACCGTGCCGACTATGGCCTGCTGTTTGCCCGTACGGGGGGGCCGGGACGCGCCGGGGTGACCTGCTTTATCGTCGAGACCCAGTGGCCTGGTTTTAATGTTCGCCGTGTCGTCCACACCTTGCGTCAGGCCCTTCATGCGACGGAAATTCAGATCGAAAATCTGCGCGTACCGAACGAAAACATTCTTGGCCAGGAGGGCGGCGGCTTCGCGATCGCCAATGATCGCCTGACCCGCCAACGCATACCCTATGCCGCCGCATGCCTCGGCCCGGCATTCAAGGCGCACGAGATGGCCATCGAATATGCGCAGATACGCGAAACCTTCGGCGCGCCGCTGTCTTCGCGGCAGGGCATCCAGTGGATGTTGGTGGAAAACGAGGTCGACCTGCGCACCGCCCGCTGGCTCGTGCTCGATGCCGCGGCGAAGGCGGATCGGGGCGATGCCTTCCGCACCGAGGCGGCGATTTGCAAATTGGTTGCCTCTGAAGCGGCTGGCCGGGTGATCGACCGATCCATGCAAATTCACGGCGGCCTCGGGGTTGCCAAGGACCTGCCGTTTGAGCGTTGGTACCGCGAGATACGCATTCGCCGCATTGGCGAGGGCCCAAGCGAGGTGCAAAAGCACGTCATCGCCCGCGATATCCTTGGCGCCGGGTTGAGATGATCCTTGATTTGTTGGGTTTGGCGGACTGATCCATGACCGATTTGAAACGCCACCCCCTCGAAGGCGTCAGGGTTCTCGACCTGGGCCAGATCTATAACGGCCCTTATGCCGGCTTTCTGCTGGCCATGGGCGGCGCAGACGTCATCAAGGTCGAACCGATTGGCGGCGAGGCCATCCGCGACCGCAGCGGCCGTGGCGGCGTGTCCTTCGCCTTTGGCATGCTGAATTCGAACAAGCGTGACATCTCCATCGACCTAAAGTCGGCGGAGGGCCGGGCGTTGTTGGTCGAACTGGCGCAACAGGCCGATGTCTTGCTTGAGAACTTCGCGCCGGGCGCCCTGGATCGGCTCGGCGTAGGCGCAGCCGTGCTGCAGGCGGCCAACCCCCGTCTGATCTATGCGTCCTCCACCGGCTATGGCCTTTCGGGCCCGTCGATGGATAATCTCGCCATGGATTTGACGATCCAGGCCAATTCCGGCGTCATGAGCGTCAATGGCCCGGGCGATGGCCCGCCCATGAAAGCAGGCGTGGCGCTGTGCGATTTTTTCGGCGGCGTCCATCTTTACTGCGGCATCCTCACCGCCCTTTACGAACGGGCGCAAACCGGGGTCGGACGCATGGTTGAAATCGCCATGCTCGAGGCCGTCTATCCCGTGCTGGCGACCAACCTGACCGCCATGCACCAGGGCGGCGGGGTTCAGCCGCCGCGACGGGGCAATCAGCATCCTGTGGGCTCGTCCGCGCCTTACGGGGTTTACGAGACCGCAGATGGATACGTCGCCATCATTTGCGTGCGCGAGGTGCACTGGGAAAACCTCGTTGAACTGATGGGCCGGGCCGATCTGAAGGATGACCCCCGTTTCGTTGACCAGGCGACAAGGGGCGAGAACAGCCGGCTGGTGGACAGTGTCGTCCAGGCCTGGACCTGCACCTTGAGCAAGGCGGAGATTACCGAGACCCTGCGCGCCCATCAGGTTCCCGCCGCTGCGGTGCGCGACCTGACGGAAGTTGTTGAGGATGTCCATATGCATGAGCGCGGAATGCTGCACCATTTGGAGCATCCCGAACTGGGCCCCGTCACCCTGCCGCACAGCCCGCTGCGCTTTCATGGCGAGGAACGCCTTGCGCTGATCCCCAGCCCTGACCTGGGTCAACACACGCGCGAGGTCCTGGCCGATTGGCTGGACTATGACGCAAGCCGGGTCGATGAACTGATCAAATCCGGCGCCATAGGCGCGCAAGACTCATCAGCGTGACGACCTGTTCTAGCGCATGTCGCGTTCAATTGAACGCGCGGCCATGCGCTAAAACCTTTAAGATAGAGCAACTTATCCGCGGTCAATTGAATCCAATTGACCGCGGGTTGCTCTAGCCGGCCATGGCGGCGCGGCGTTCGCGTTTGCGTTGGTGGGGGTCCAGGGTGGCCTTGCGCAGGCGGATATTTTTCGGCGTGACTTCGACCACTTCATCATCGCCGATGTAGGCGATGGCTTCTTCCAGGCTCATGCGGCGGGGCGTGGTCAGGCGCACGGCGTCGTCCTTGCCGGCGGCGCGGATGTTGGTCAGTTGCTTGGCCTTGAGCGGATTAACTTCCAGATCGGACAGCTTGGCATTCTCGCCAATCACCATGCCTGCGTAGACCTGTTCGCCGGGGCCGATGAACAGCACGCCGCGTTCCTCGAGATTCCAAAGCGCAAAAGGAACGGAGGTGCCGGACTGGGCCGACACGATGGCGCCGCTATGGCGGCCCTGGATCGTGCCTTTGTAAGGCGCATAACTGTGATAGAGGCGATGCATGATACCTGTGCCCCGGGTATCGGTAAGGAATTCGCCGTGATAGCCGATCAGACCCCGTGATGGCGCCAGGAATGTGATCCGCGTCCGGCCGATGCCGAAGGGGCGCATATCGGTCATCTCGCCCTTGCGCTCGGCCATTTTTTCCACCACGACACCGGTAAAAGCATCATCCACGTCGATCGAGACTTCCTCGATCGGCTCCAGCCGCTGGCCGGTATCGGGATCGTTTCTATAAAGCACCCGGGGCCGGCCGATGGTCAGCTCAAACCCTTCCCGGCGCATGGTCTCGATCAACACGCCAAGCTGTAGTTCACCCCGGCCCGCCACTTCAAAGGCATCTTTTTCGCCGGTCTCGGAAATTTTGATGGCGACATTGCCCTCGGCCTCCGCCAGCAGGCGGTCGCGGATCACCCGGCTTTGCACTTTCGATCCGTCCTTGCCGGCCAGGGGCGAATCATTGATGGCGAAGCGCATGGCCAAAGTAGGCGGATCAATGGGCGGCGCCGTGATCGCCTCCCTCACCGACGGATCGGCGATGGTATCGGCGACCGTTGCCACCCGCAGGCCGGCAATGGCCACGATATCGCCGGCCGAGACTTCCTCCACTGGCACCCGGTCCAGACCGCGAAAGGCCAACAGTTTAGTCACCCGTGTGGTTTCCACCACGGTGCCGTCATCGCGCAGGGCATGGATGGTGTCGTTGTGGGCCAGGCGCCCTGACTGAATGCGGCCGGTCAGCACCCGGCCAAGATAGGGATCGGCATCCAGCAGGGTCGCGATCATGGCAAAGGGCGCATCCGCATCCACCTGCGGCGGGGCCACATGGCGCAGCAGCAACTCAAACAAAGGGTTCAGATCGCCGCCCGCCGCTTCAGCGTCATCGCTGGCCCAGCCATCGCGGCCAACGGCGTAGAGATAGGGAAAATCCAGCTGTTCGTCACTGGCTTCAAGGGCCGTGAACAGATCAAAGACTTCGTCCAGCACCTCATCGGGCCGGGCATCGCCGCGATCGATTTTGTTGATCACCACGATGGGGCGCAGACCCAGTGCCAAAGCCTTGCCGGTGACGAACTTGGTCTGGGGCATGGGCCCTTCAGCGGCATCCACCAGCAGCACCACGCCGTCGACCATCTTCAAGATACGCTCAACCTCGCCGCCGAAATCCGCATGGCCAGGTGTGTCAACGATATTGATCCGCGTGCCTTGCCATTCGATGGAGGTGCATTTTGACAAAATGGTAATGCCCCGCTCCTTCTCCAGGTCGTTGGAGTCCATGGCCCGCTCGGCCACCTGCTGGTTGGCGCGGAAGGTGCCCGATTGGCGGAACATGGCATCGACCAGGGTGGTCTTGCCGTGATCAACATGGGCAATGATGGCGATATTACGAAGCGGCATGGCTTGGTCACGATCTCACATATAAGGGGTCGACCCCGGACCGGCACTTTGGCAAAGCCCTGGGCGCGGCGGAGACATACACTGCCCCGGCCATTCCGTCCAGTGTTGCGGGTCGATATTAATTTTCCGTCAAACCGCCGTCCTCAAGACAAATTGATCAAGATGGATGGACATGCACTGTTGCTAATGGTCTTCAATCGGGGTGACTATTCCGATGTCAAATAACAACAACAAATTAACAAGACGACTGGGGAGCAAATATCATGAGACGAATGTTGACGGTTTTGGCGGCCTTTGGATTGGGCGTCAGCTTGCAGGCCGCGCAAGCAGCGAACGTTCAGGTCACGCCCTTGGGCGGCGTGGACGGTGAATTCTGCATACTTGACCGCGCCATGGTGTTCGAGGATCCTGACGGGACGCGGATTCTGTACGATCCGGGCCGCACCGTGGCCGGACCGCAGGATCCCCGCCTGGGCAAGATCAATGCTGTTCTGGTCAGCCACATGCATGGCGATCATGTGGGCGATCGGCACACCAAGGCCCCCAATGCCTCGAAGTGCAATAAGCCCGAGATGTCCGTCAAGGCTCTGCCGCATACCAATGCGGTCAACATCGCCTTTGCCAAGGGCGCCAAAATCGTTACGGGCAGCGAAATGCCGCCGTTTTTTGGCGCCAAGCTCAAATCCCTGGGCGGCAATCCGAAGAATTCCGTGCTGGCAAGGTTTGGCGCCACCAAGATGGTCGGCGGTGTAAAAATCTCTACCGTGCCGGCCCTGCACAGTAATGGTCTGCATCCCGCCATGATCGGCGGTGATCTGGGTAAGGCTATGAAGGCGGCGGGCATTGGTGGTTATGTCGACCAGGCCACCGGCTACATTCTGCGCTTCACCAATGGTCTGGTCGCCTATCTTTCGGGCGATACCGGCATGACGGCGGAGCAGGACAAGGTGGTGCGTGGCTTCTACAAAGCCGAGCTTGTGGTTATGAACATTGGCGATACCTACACCACCGGGCCGAAGGAAGCCGCATATGTGATCAACGAGATGATCAAACCGGTTTCGGTCATCGCCTCTCACGCCAACGAACCGGCGACCGAGAATGGCAAGGTGCGAAAGGGCACGCGAACGGACGTCTTCCAAAAGGCGGTCAACGTACCGGTCCATATCCCGCTGAGTGGCAGGACCATGTCATTCGACGGCGGCGGCACCTGCGTTTCGGGCTGCTGAACTGAAAGGACAGACCATGGAGACCCCGGCCATGAATGGCCGGGGTCTTTTGTTTGGGCCGCCGCCCCCGCTTCACTTCCCACTTTGCCTGCCGATGGCAAGGGGTTAGGTTGAGCGGCGTCGGCGTATTGTCATCAGGATTATCCATGTCATTTGCAGAACTTAGTCCCCCGGCCGGCTTTCACGCTTGGGAGCCGGAACGATATTATTACGGCACAATTGGGCCGTTATTCGTGCAAAACCTTGGCGGCAAGGTGGTGTTCGGCTTTCGTTGCGGCGGGAAACATGTGAATGCCGCGAAAATCTGCCACGGCGGCATGTTGTTCACCCTGATCGACATCGAACTGGGCTTCAACGCCAATGTGGAAACGGGCATTCCGGGCTTTTTGGTGACCGTCAACATGACCTCGGATTTCCTGGCCCCGGTCATGGAAGGACAATGGGTCGAGGCCCACGGCAGCGTGGTCAAGCAGACCCGCAGCCTGGTTTTCGCCGAAGGCCGTCTGTATGCCGATGGGGAACTATCCTTGCGGGCCAATGCGGTGTTGAAGGTGCCCCGGGGTTTGGACGACTACGATCTGGCCGCCAACCTGCCCCCTGTGCATAGGCCCTAGCCCACATTATTCATGATCGCGATCAGCTTTGATCTGAGCACACGGCTTCAGCCGGATCGACGGCGGTTTTCAGCGGCTAATTTTTAGAGGTGTTAGGGATTGACGTTCGGGGTT
>JABIRL010000174.1 GCA_018667855.1 Rhodospirillaceae bacterium | reverse complement strand
GGCCCGCGCGGCCAGCCAGAGAAACACTGGATTGGCGAAACAGCCGAAGAAAATGATGTATTCCAAAAACCCCAGGTTCCAGGGCCCCGCGACCAGCGGGCAGAGCAAATATGCGGCAATACCCAGGCACAGGATGGGTACAAAATGGCCGGCCGGGGCTGGTCGCAAACCGCGGAAGAGGATCGAGGCCAATAGTAGGAGTTGGGATATAGCAGCGATACGAAGGACAAGATCAAGCGTAACCATGACCGATACCTATGCTAATGCCGGGCTCGGTACGTCTTTGCCCCAGGAACAATCTAACTGCTCGGCATCTCATGGAATTGAGGTAGATCGCCGGTGATTTCGTACCAGGACGCTTTGGAGCCGGTGAATATGTGATCGTCCGCGCCCCGGCCGGGATCGTCGTCCAGGCTGGCCATGGGGATGACCGCATTGCCCGTTTCCGGTCTCAGTCGCGGCATGCCCGCGCCGCAGATGCGGCAGAATGTGGGGGTATATGTTTTCGCATCCGGGACCTTGTAGCTGGCCAGCAACTCCTCGCCTTTCAGGAAACGCACGGCCTCAGCCGCGGTAAAGCCGTTGGTGGTGTGCGCCGCCGCGCGCGATTTGCGGCAGCGGCTGCAATGGCAGTTATGGACGACGGTGAACGGCGCGCTGACTTCATAGGCCACGCCGCCGCACAGGCACGAGCCATGAAGGTGCCCCGGCGCCGCGCCGTCTCTTTCGGGTTTGGCGATCTCGGACAGGCCGCTGTCGGCTGGGTAGGTATCGTGTTGAGGCAGGTCATCGGTGATTTTGTACCAGGGCGCCTTGGAGGCGACAAATATATGCATGGCGGCACTGATACCGGGATCATCGTCGAGGCAGCCGGTCGGGATGACCGCCCGTCCGTCGATGTGCTCGGGCACGACAGAACCACAGGTGCCGCAAAACAAGCGGTTAAAACCGGGTGAGGATTCATACTGCCGGATCGCATCGGCGCCTGCGACCAAGCGGTAATTTTCCTGCGCGGTCGAGGCATAGGTGGCGAAGGGCGCGCCATGGGCCTTGCGGCAGATGGAGCAGTGACAATGGCTCATGTTGGCCAGCGGGCCGTCGATCTCCCACCGTACCGAATTGCAAAGACAGCTTCCCCGGATCATTTTTTCTCGCCTCCTTTGCGCTGCAGCAGGACTGAATAAACGCGGTCTAGCTCCGCCAGTCCGTGCCCACTTCGCGCTCCAACTGGCGGATCATAGCGGCCCATTGGCGGGTTTCCATTTCGATGCGACGGTTGCCGCCCTGCTTTTTGCCCCATTCGATGGTGTAGTCCTGGGTTGCCTTCGTGGGGAATTGCAATTCCTGGCCCATGGAGAGGATGTCGACCTGGTATTGGCAGGCCGTCTCCATGCGGTACATCCAGAAAAACGCCTCGGCGATGGTCTCGCCCACAGTCAATAGGCCATGGTTGCGCAGGACCATGATGCGACCGTCGCCCAGATCGCTGACGATGCGTTCCCGCTCGGAATGGTCCAGGGCCACGGATTCATACTCGTGATAGGTAACCAGGCCATGGATCAGCAAGGCCTTTTGGTTCGACGGCAGCAGCCCGTCCTTCATACAGGCAACGGCATTGCCCGCCGGTGTATGGGTGTGCAGTACGGCGTTCATTGTATCCGACGACATATGCACCGCCGAATGAATGGTAAAGTCGCTCTCTCCGATGGTGTTGCCGTCCTGGTCGACCTTGATCAGGGACGAGGCGGTAATCTCGCCGAACAGCATGCCGTAGGGGTTCAGTAGAAAATGCTCCGTCCCCGGGACCCGCAAGGAAAAGTGCGTGCCGAACAGATCGGTCCAGCCATAATGGTCCGCCAGGCGGTAGCAGGCGGCCAGATCGCAACGCGCGTCCCATTCGATATCGGTGAACTCACTTGGCACCGCACCGTGGCGGCCGAGGCCGGATGTTGTCGACATGATCTTGTCCCCATGGGTTAGCTTGTTTTGAATTCTTCCTAATCTATCTTGCCCAAGCCGCCATGCCCAGATATTCCGAAAACCGCATTCAACAATCGAAAGCACCGCATCATGGCGACCACCGCCGCCGTCCAGTCCGCTCCGCGCGGAGCAGTGTGATTCAATTGGCGGGTCAATAAAGTTGTAGGATGAAAAATAACTCTCCTAATAGTATTGATATACACGTAAATATATATATAACTAACATGAAATATCTATATAGGTGCATAGAATATTATGTCATCAATAATTCTGGAGACGGATCGCTCGACCCTACGTCCTTTTGTTGTGGCGGATGCTTCGGCTTTGGGGACGGCGATGCGGGATGCAAATATTACCGAAACCACCCAATTCGAACCCCCGGCTAGAACGGTGGAAGAGGGCGCCGAACGGGCCCTGGCGCGAATTACCGATTTTTCGGATCACTGGGAGCGATTTGGGTTTGGCGTTTTTGGCGCCTTTCGCAAAGACGATGGCGGGCTGATTGGTTATTGCGGACTACGTTACAACGATGAATTCGATGGCGATCTTCATATCTCAACGATGGTGGATCGCCCCTATTGGTCCTGCGGTAT
>JABIRL010000318.1 GCA_018667855.1 Rhodospirillaceae bacterium | reverse complement strand
AGGCGAAACAGCTTGCCGAAGCCCGGCGTACGCGGGAAACGAAGGCGGCGGAAGAAAATGCCGCGCGCGAGGCAAAAACGGCCCAAGCCCGGGCAGAGACAGAGCGGCGGCGGCAGACGGCCGAGTTGGCGGAACGAAAACACAAGGAGCGGGTAGCGCGAGCGGCGGCCGCCGAGCGCAAGCGTAAGGCGGAACTGGCGGCGCGGAACAGGCGGCCGCAGCTGCAAAAGGCCTCCCATGCCCTGAAGCAGAAGCGCGTCGCCCTGGTGATCGGCAATGACGGCTATCAGAGCCTGCCGGGCCTGAACAATGCGGTGACGGACGCGCGCGGCATGGCGGCCAAGCTGCGGGGCCTGGGGTTTGACGTGATCCTGATGGTAGATGTGGGCCGCCGCGCCTTTTACCGGGCCATCGCCGCATTCGAGCAGCATTTGTCACAAGCGGATGTGGGCTTGGTGTTCTATGCCGGCCACGGTATCCAGGCGGGGGGCCGGAACTATTTGATCCCGGCCAACGCGCAGATCGAGGATGAAGCCGATCTACCCCTGGACGGTGTGGAAGCGGGCCGCATTCTAGCCGCCATGAAACGGGCCGGCAGCCGCCTCAATATCATCATCATGGATGCCTGCCGCGACAACCCCCTGCCCCGTCGCAGCCGCTCGACCAGCCGCGGCCTCAGTGTCACCGCCGTCCCCGCCGGCCTTAGCGGCACGGCCATGGTCTATTCCGCCGCGCCCGGACAGACCGCCCAGGACGGGCCCAAGGGCAGCCATGGAATTTTCACCGGCGAACTGCTCCAGGTGCTGGACCAGCCAGGCCTGAAGCTGGAAGATGTCTTCAAGAAAACCGCCCGGCGGGTGGCGGCGCTGACCCATGGCAAGCAGGACCCTTGGATCAATTCCTCCGTCAAGGGCGACTTCATCTTCCGCCCTGCCGCCCTGGCCGCCGCCACGCCGAAATATGCGCCAGGAAATGCGCCGAAGAGTGCGCGACGGACGGGCAGCGGTTCGGCCGAATTGCTGTTTTGGGAGTCAATCAAGGACAGCACCAACCCGGCGCTGTTCCAGGCATATCTGGAACAATATCCCAACGGACCCTTTGCCCCCCTGGCCCGCCTGAAAATATCCGAAACACCGACCGAGAAAGTCGCCGCCCTGCCGCCGCCGTCGTTTACGGTGGAGGAGATGGACGAGACCATGGTGGTTTTGAAATCAGCGAATGTACGGGCCTCACCCACCACGAAGGCAGAAAAGGTAGGTCGATTGAGACAAGGCGCGGACGTAGATGTCACGGGCACGACCACGGTCGACGGCCGGCCCTGGTGGCGCATTACCCATGCCGGCGGCAAACTCGCTTTTGTTTGGGGACCGTTGTTGGGCAGGCCGGCGGAAAAAGCGCCCGCCCCGCTGAAGCGCCCCGCCGTGGGTATTTATTCCGAACGCCAACCTGGCGATTCCTTCAAGGATTGCCCCGATTGCCCGGAGATGGTGGTCCTTCCGCCCGGTAGCTTCCGAATGGGGGACCTGAACGGTGGCCTCAACGCCATGGCCCGTCCCGTTCATGATGTACGGATCAACCACACCATGGCGGCGGGCAAATTCGAAATCTCGCGCATTGAATATTTCACTTTTGTCACATCCGCAAACCATGAACCGAAAAAAGGCTGTTACGTTCAATCCTATGGCAGGGTCAAATTGGATCCCGACAAGAACTGGCTGGAACCGGGCCTGGGCCAAACCGAAACACACCCGGCGGTATGCGTAAGCTGGCATGACGCCGACAAATATGTTGCGTGGTTGAGCCAACGGACCGGCCATAGCTATCGCCTGTTGACCGAGGCGGAGTGGGAGTATGCGGCCCGCGCCGGCAGCACGACAAAATACAGCTTCGGAAATGATGAAGACCAACTATGCGATCACGGCAATGGCTTTGATATCGTGGCCAGGGGAAATTCATCGATCTCCGCCAATGTCGATTGCCAGGATAAATTCGCCTATACGGCGCCAGTCGGCAGCTACCGCGCCAACAAATTCGGCCTCCACGACATGCACGGCAATGTCTCCGAGTGGGTCAGTGATTGTAATCACGCCAATTACCAGGGCGCGCCGGCGAACGGTTCCGCCTGGACGGACGCCGGTGGCTGCGGACGTCATATCCTGCGTGGCGGCTCCTTTAGCGTCAGCGCCCTATACATCCGCGCCGCTGCCCGCACGTCAATTCCACCCACGATCCGAATGCGCGGTTTGGGCTTCCGTATCGCCCGGACGCTTTCAAAATGACTATTCACACCTGGTCTTTTGGAACAAGCCATTTTCGCGCTAGATTAGGTTAGGTTTAGAATCATTTTTCATCTTTTATGCGCGGCGCGCGGAAAAAAGCGGCCCTGGCCGTTCCATAACAAAGGCAGCATGAATAAACATCCATAAGCCGAGGAGAAGCGAAATGAACGGAACACACAGGATTTACGGGATTTTAGCGGCGGGCTGCATCGGCATTGCCGGGCTCATGCCCGTAAATGGGGCGATTGCCGGCGAACAACCGAATATTCTGATCATGGGCGAGGATGCGGACCAGGACACGGTGCCGCGCAACAGCCGGGTCTTCAAACGGGTGCTGGATGCCCTGTCCAACGAGTTGAATGACGAAGGTTTCAATGTATATGACGAAACCGCCGTCAGTTTAGACGACTTCGCGCAAGGGCGGACCCGGCGCACGGACGCCGAGATTATCGACATTGCCCGCTCCATCGAACGTCCGCCCATGGATGTGGCGGTGATCTTCGCCATCTACGCTTCCGGTAAGAAATTGAGTTACACCACGAAGATCAAAACCCGCATCACGGGACGGCTGTTAAACGTGCGCAGCGGCAAGCGCCTGGGCAATTTCGAGGTTGAGCTGCCCAAACCCGACAACGCGCCGGTCAAATGCCAACGGGAATGCATTCTGGAAACCGTGGGCAAGAATGCCCGGGTTCTGGGCATGGACCTAGGTGTGGTGCTGGCGAAAAAGCTGGACTGGCTGTCCCCCGCCGGATCCGATGACGCCATCAAATCGGGCGGCAAAAAGGGTGGCGATGACGCCGGCCTGGCCGCGGCCTACAGCCTGGTCTTCACCGGCTTCGACCCCGATGACATCACCACGATCGAGGAATATATCGTCGCCTTCCAGGGTTACGAGCACCACCGTCCGATCTCGTCTTCCACGCGCAATGCGGAATACTGGTACGAAACCAACTCCAACAGCGCCCGCCTGAACCGTAATCTGCGACTGATGATGGATCACCTGGGCTTTGACGGCCGGGTCAGCTTCAAGGGCAGCAGCTTTAAGATCGAAAAAATCAAGAAGCGGAAGAAGCGCTAAATCAAGACAAGACGAGGGGAGCGGAGATATGAAAATCATGATCAAGCCTCTCCTGACCATCGCCGCCGGTGCGCTGTGGATCATCACGGCGGCCGGTGGCGCCTTGGCGCAAGATGACACCTCGGGCCAATTCAAAGACATTAACCAGATCATCCGCAGCCTGGCGCCGATCAAATACCTGCCCGAACACGGCGGCAAACCGGACCGGCCATCCATCGATCTGGACATTCGTTTCGCGGTCAACAAGGCATCATTGCTGCCAAGCGCGCGAACGCAGTTGCAGGCACTGGGACAGGCCCTCGGCACAGCAAAGTTGCGCGATAGAAAAATCGAGATTGCCGGCCATACGGATGCTTCCGGCCCGGCCGACCACAATAAGGCCTTGTCGATACGCCGTGCCCGTATGGTGGCGGATTATTTGCAACGTGAATTCCAAATTGACCGAAACCGATTATCGGTCGCGGGACATGGCGAGGAACGTCTGAAAGATCCTCTGGACGCCACCGGCGCCGTGAACCGGCGGGTTGAAATTTCGGTCATGGATCCGGTTTACGAAACCGCCACCGTCAAATCGTCTGCAAACAAGTTAATGGCGACAGCGGCTTCCAGCATCGCCGATGAAGAAGGTGCATGGGGCGATTTGCTACAGGACCGCGCCGGTGGGCGGGAACTTTTGCGCCGAGCCGAGAACCAGGGCCAGGTGCGGGTTATCGTGGCTCTTTCGGCGCCGAAACGGGATGCGGCCCAGGCCGGAGGGTGGCGGAACCTGAATGACTACATCCGGGATTTGCAGGACCAGGCAATTTCGGAACTGGGCTGGGTCAATATCAACGACCTTGTCCGTTATGACTTTACCCCGGCCATGGCCATGTCGGTGGATGCGGGCCGCCTAAGCCAATTGCTGCAGGGCGATGCGGTGGCACAGGTTTTCATCGATCATCTGCTGACCCCCAGCCTGTCACAGAGCGTGCCTCTGATCGGCCTGCAACGCCCACGCAAACGGTCCAACAGCGGCGCGGGTCAGGCCGTGGCGATCATTGATAGTGGCGTCGACAGCCAGCATCCATTTTTGAAAGGCAGAGTTGTTGCCGAGGCTTGTTTCTCTTCCATTCGGAAGCGCGGTAAAATGGTTATTCGTTCCGCCTGCCCGTCAGGTCAACGTCACGAGGTCGGGCCCGGCGCCGCGCGTCCCTGCGGCTCCGCCTATGGCTGCGGCCATGGCACCCATGTCGCCGGCATTGCCGCGGGGCTAAATGGTGCAATGTCCGGCGTCGCCAGCCAGGCCGGAATTGTCGCGGTCCAGGTCACTTCTTTGATTGACGCGCCGCAATGCGGAAAGTGCGCCATGCCCTTTACCTCGGACATTTTGCGCGGCATCGAATGGGTTTACCGCAACCGGGAGCGTTACAATATTGCGTCCGTCAATCTAAGCCTGGGCGGCGGGCGGTTTCGGGATGCCTGCAACGAGTCTTCGCCATTTTCATTGTTATTCGAACTTTTGACGCGGTCCAACGTGGCGCCTGTCGTGGCATCGGGTAATAACGGGTTCACCGACGCCATGGCCGACCCGGCCTGTGTCTCCGATGCAATCAGTGTCGGCGCGACGACATTGCGCGACAATGTGGCAAAATTCTCCAACGGTTCCAGGTTTCTCGATTTCCTTGCGCCCGGCGCGACGGAACGGGCCATGGGCGGCGCGGCCGAACCGGCCAGGGGTATCCTCTCCGCCACGCCGGGCGCCGCATTCGTCCGTAAACAGGGCACCTCCATGTCCGCACCCCACGTTGCCGGCGCCTATGCCGTTTTGAAAGGCGCCGTGCCGAACGCCACCTTGCAGCAAATGACCGAAGCGCTACGCCGCACCGGGCGCATGGTGCGGGACCACCGCAACGGCATCAGCGTGCCGCGTATCCAGCTCGACGCGGCCGTCGCCGCCCTGCAAGGCATGGCGGTCGGCAAGACAGCCAAACCACGGCTGGAACCGAAACCCAAACCAAATCGCGAAGCTGTTTCGCGCTCAAAGCCAAAACCACGGCCCGTGCGGGAGCCAAAGCCAGCCCAGAAGCGTAAGAAGGAATCTTACGATGGCATTCGGGTGATCGACGGTGACAGCAGCGGTGAAGACAATGGCGAAGCCAAGCCCGAGGATCAGGGCACCGGCGAAAAACGTATCAAATGGTGAAACTCGCGGCCGAAAACACCGCCTGGGCACCCCATAATATACTTCAGCCGAATGCCATCGATTGAGGAGACCGAGCGATGAAAGCCCTGACCTTCCTATTTGCCGCCCTGCTACTGGCGGCCTGTCAGACCAGCCGGGATACGGGCGGCGGGGCAAATATCCTGATCATGGGTGAGGATGCGGACCCCGATACTGTGCCCCGCGACAGCCGGGTCTTCAAACGCGTGCTGGACGCCCTGGCCAACGAGATGAACGACGAAGGGTTCGATGTTTATGATGAAACGGCGGTAACCCTGGATGATTTTGCCCAAGGCCGAACCCGGCGCACGGATGGGGAAATTATCGATATTGCCCGCTCCATCGAACGGCCGCCCATGGACGTCGCGGTGATCTATGCCATTTACACCCATGCCCGCAAACGCGGCCATACGGACAAGCTGCACGTTCGCATCGCCGGCCGCCTGCTGAATGTACGCAGCGGCCGCCGCCTGGGCAATTT
>JABIRL010000155.1 GCA_018667855.1 Rhodospirillaceae bacterium | reverse complement strand
CCGCGCCGGGTGGAGGTGGTCGCCGAACTGCCCCGCAACCCCATGGGCAAGGTGCAGAAGTTTCGCATTATCGAGCAGTTAGACCACATTTACAGAACATAGACCCGTTTGATGGCGTCCGGAGGCCATTCGGGTAGGCGTTTCGTGCAGCGCGTAGTGGGACTACGGGCAAGCGAAACAACGCATCCGAATGGTCTCCGGACGCCACCGAAGGCCGCGCTTCCGAGCGCCGTGGCGTTGTTGAAGGGTTTGCCCGTAGTCCCACTACGCGCGGCATCCTTCGCCTAGCCACGACGCTCGGAAGCGCGGTCAAACGGGTCTATGTTCTGTAAACGTGGTCTAGCCGGCGCGGGGCAAGATCCATAGCTGCATGGGTTCGTCCTGACCGCGCAGGGTTTCCTCGCCATGGCGGACGTAATCTCCAAGCAGGGCTTCGCCGCCTTCCGCCTTGACCGCGTCCACCACATCGCCGCTGACGACAACCTGGGCCTGCAAGGATCGAGACAAATCTTCAAGCCGGGCCGCGATATTCACGGTATCGCCGAGGGTGGCAAATTCCAGGCGCTGCTCGTTGCCGATATTGCCGACCAGCACCGGGCCATGGTGAATACCGATAGCGATATCAAACGTCAGCTTACCGTCCGCCGCCCTAACCTCGTTCAATTCGGTCATGGCGCCTTGCATGGCCCGTGCACACCGGATCGCGTTGGAGGCATCTTGCCCGCTGTTTTCCGTTGCGCCAAAATTGGCCATCAGGCCATCACCGAGATATTTGTCGACCGAACCGTTGGCGGCAAAGACCGCACTTGCCATAAGGTCGTAAAACTCCCGTAGCAAGGCGAACGTTGGCTCCGCCCCCAGCGCGGCTGCCATGGCGGTGGAGCCGATGATATCGACGAACATGACAGCCGCATGGGTTTCCCGCGCGGCGGCAAAGGGATCGGACATACTGGCCAGTTCATCAACCATGTCGGGGGAGAAATACCGCGCCAGATTGACTTTCGCCGTCTCCGCCGCCAGGCGCTGCTCCAACGCCTCCCTCAGCACGGCCAGGTCATCCAGGGTCTTATTGATGGTCACTTCCAGATCGTTCAAGTCGATCGGCTTGGTGACGAAATCAAAGGCGCCCGCGTTCATCGCCGTACGGATGTTGCCCATATCGCCATAGGCCGAGACAATCACCGCCCGCAGATTGTGATCAATTTCGTTGAGGTGGTTCAGCAACGTCAGCCCGTCCATGCGCGGCATGTTGATATCGCTCAGAACCACATCTATTTCCGGATGTTCGTTGACCAGATCCAGCGCCTCCACCCCGTCCATGGCGAAGAGGAACTTGAACTCCCCCTTACGGATTTGCCGGCGGAATTTCTGCGTCACCAGGGTCTGCAGATCAGGTTCGTCGTCAACAACGAGGATCGTCGGGGTCATCGATGGTTTTCCAAACTTGTACGCTTTTCACACTTATTGGCACCGCTATGACCCGCTCCGGGGCAGAACGATGCGAAACGCCGTATATTCGCCGTCTTGGCTATCCACGTCAAACTGTCCGCCGTGCTGCTTGACCACGATATCATGAGAGATGGAAAGGCCAAGGCCCGTGCCTTTGCCCGGCGGCTTGGTGGTAAAGAAGGGTGCGAAAATCTTGTCCGCGACCTCCTCCGGCATGCCGGTGCCATTGTCGCGGATCACGATCTCCACCCGGTCACCCAAATCCCTGGTGCTCAGGCTCAGGGTCGGCTGATAGCCGCTTTCCCCCATTTCGTCACGCTGATGGGTGGCATCCAGGCCATTGCCGATGACGTTGAGGAACACCCGTGTCAGATCCTGGGGAATAGCCTCGATCATACCGGCGGCGTCATCCAGGTTTTTTTCCAGCGTGACATTGAAACCCTGCACTTCGGCGCGGGCGCCGTGATAGGCCAGGTTGAGTGCTTCTGAGGCCAGATCATTGATGGCAATTGTGCGCTGCTCGCCGGGACCGTCGCGGGAATGCAACAACATGCTTTGGACGATGCTGTCGGCCCGCTTGCCGTGCTCGTCAATCTTGCCCAGATTGTCGTTCAGGGTGGCAATGATGTCCTCTGCATCATCGCGGTCATCCTCTTCCAACTGCGTCAATAGCGGCTCCACCAGTTCCTTCAACTCTTCCAACAGGCCGGCGGAAAGCTGGGAGAAATTATTGACGAAATTCAAAGGATTCTTGATTTCGTGCGCAATGCCAGCGGTCAATTGCCCTAACGAGGCCAATTTATCCGCCTCGACCAAGCGCTGTTGAGCGCCCTCCAGGGCAGCGCTCATTTCCCTGCGCTCGGTAATGTCGCCGGTTGAGCCGACCACCCGCAACAGCCTGCCGCTATCATCCCGGACAGCCGTGCCGTGGCTGGAGGCCCAGCGCAATTCCCCCCTACCATTTTGAAACCGATATTCATGCGCGATATGATCATCTTCGTTTTTCATCAACCGGCGAAAACAATCCGTGAAACCGTCCTGGTCGTCGGGATGTATACGGTCCTGCCAGTCGGCGGCGGTCCGCAGCTGGCCCCGTTCCAGGCCGAGTTCCTTTTGCATGCCGTCTGAATAAAACGTCTCGTTGGTTACCGCATTCCAGTCGAAAACCCATTCGCCCACCGCCTCCAGCGCGAGGATATGCCGCTCTTCACTTTCATGCAGGGCTTCCTCGGCGTGTTTCTGATCGGTCACATCCGTGATCGCACCTACCAGGCGAACGGCCTTGCCCGCCTCGTCGCGGACGGCGATAGCGTTATCTTTTACCCAATGCAGACCGCCGTCCCGAGCGGTAATACGATAGGATGCCTCCTGGCGTGACTTGCGGCCCGTGAAATGCTCGACCATGGCCTCGCGATAGGCCGCTCGGTCGTCGGCATAGATCCGCGACAGCCACTCGGCCGAATTCAACTGTTTTTCGTCGAAGCCGAACATCTCGTTCAGCCGGGGTGAAACATACAAAACATCTTCCACCACATCCCAGTCATAAAGCCCCTCGGTCGAGGCCTCGGTAACGAGGGCATGGCGGGTTTCGCTTTCCCGCAGCTGATCTTCCGTCTGTCGGAGATCGGTAATATCGATGTAGGTCAGCAACAGGCCGCCATCGTCAATCGGGGCATAGCGAACACGCAGAATGCGGTCATCCAGCGTGGTATGTTCGACCTGCCGCTCCTCGAATTCCGCGATAGCTGCCAGCCTTTGCTCCACGTCTTCGAAACCGTCGCCGCCGAAATCCCCGCGTGCGGCGGTATCTTCCACAAGCACCCGCATGGGAGTACCAGGTTGGCAGATTTCTTGTGGATAGCCGCGCAATTCCGCGAAACGCCGATTACAGGCGGACAGCTTCAGATCGCCGTCGAAAATGGCATAGCCGATATCCAACTGCTCCAATCCGGTCAACAGACTATCCAGTTGTGACCCTGGCTCCTGGTCCATTGCGGGCCCCTTGGGTCTAGGTTATCGGAAGCATGACATGTTCCCGATAGGCCGGACGTTCGGTCAATTTTTCATACCAGGCGCGCAAAGAGGGGTAGTCGGGGTGCTCCACGTCCAAACCATACCAGCGGTAGGTCAGGGCGCCGACGGGGATATCGGCAATGGAAAGCCCATCGCCGGCCATGAAGTCGCGGCCGGCGAGATGGCGGTCCAGCAGCCCGAACAAATTGGCGCTTTCCTTCGCGCCGGCCTCGATCGCGGCATGATCCCGATCGGCTTCGGGCGTGCGGATCAAGCCCCAAAATACAGGCGTCAGGGCCGGTTGCAGAAAGCCCTGCTTCCAATCCATCCATTTGTCCATATCACCGCATGATTTGGCATCGTCGGAGTACCATTCACCCCCGCCGTATAGCCGGGCCAGGTAGCGCACGATGGCATGGCTTTCCCACAGTATATAGCCGTCGTCATCCAGCACCGGCACCCGGCCCATGGGGTTCAAGGCCAGATACCAATCCTGATCGTTCTGGCCGAAGGCCCCACCCACGTCCAGACGTTCATGATCCAGCCCCAACTCGCCGATCAGCCACATGACTTTTTGCACGTTGACCGAATTGTTGCGGCCATAGACTTTCAGCATTTAGATGATCCTATCTGTCGGTGAACGTGGGCTGGCGTTTTTCAAGAAAGGCGGTGATCGCCTCCTTGTGATCATTACCCTCAAAGGTCAGCCATTCATAGGCCAGCGAGGTATCCATGATGGAATGGGCCAATTGTTTCAGGCCGATGTTGGCGGAAACCTTCGTCCAGCGGATCGCGGCGGAGGGTCCGTCGGCCAGGCGCTGGGCAAAGGCCTGGGCCTTTTCCAACGTTTCCTCCGGCGCGGTGACGTGATTGACCAGACCCATGCGCTCGGCCGCATCAGCCTCTATCGGATCGCCGGTCATCAGGTATTCCTTGGCCTTGGCATAGCCGATCAGTTGCGGCCAGATCACGCAACCGCCATCGCCCGCCACCACGCCGACCTTCACGTGCGGGTCGCCGATCTTGGCCTTCGATGACATGAAAATGGTGTCACATAGCAACGCGATGGTGGCGCCCAGTCCCATGGCATGGCCGTTGACGGCGGCGATGATCGGCTTTTCCAGATCCAGCAGGGAAAACACGATCCGTTTGGCATCCACCAAGCGCAGCATGGGCTCGTCCGAGCCATCGGCGATGCGCTTCATCATGGCCAGGTCCCCGCCGGCGGAAAAGGCCCGCCCGGCGCCGGTCAGAACAATGACGTCGGCGTCATCGTCCAATTGGGCGTCATAAAATATGCTGCCCAATTCGTCATGCATGTCCTTGTTGACGGCATTCAATTCGTCGGGACGGTTCATGGTCAGGGTCAGCACGCGGCCCTGCCGGCTGGCCTCGAAACAGGTATAATTATCGTAGGTCATTGCAATTCCTCCATTTACCAAAGCTGGCCAATGGTTACATTCGGCCGGCAAGCTGGCAACGACACAGGTCAAATCGAATTCATGGCGACACCTACAGTGCAGGCATTCCGCCTCTCCTTCTTCTTCGGCGCGGTCTTTGCCGTGGTCGGGGTGATGGCGCCGTTTTGGCCGGTGTTTTTGAAGGCGCGCGGGCTGACGGCGCCGGAAATCGGCCTGCTGCTGTCGGCGGGATTGTGGCTGCGGGTGATCTTGAATCCCTTGATCGCGCAATGGGCGGACCGCCGGGGCGAACGCCGCCGGCCGCTGTTGATCCTCTCGGCCGCCGCCATGCTGGGCTTTCTATGTTTTTTGTTCGCCGAAGGGTTTTGGGGCCTGTTGGCGGTCAATCTGGTCGCCTCAATCGCCTTTTCCTCGATTATTCCCCTGGGCGAGACCGTCGTCCTGGCAACCGTCTACCGCCTGGGTCTGGATTACGGCCGGTTGCGGATCTGGGGTTCGCTGACCTTTATCGCAACGTCATTCGCCGGCGGGCCCATGCTGGCGGTCTTCGGCTCCTGGTCCGTACTGTGGGCCATTCTGGCTCTGATGCTGGTGGTAGTGCTGGCCTGCGCCCTGTTACCGGAGAGAACGGAGACAAAAAGCCCGGCGCCCAAGACATCCGGCGCCGTATCGCGCCTGCTGCGCCAGCCTGTGTTTCTGCTGTTTCTGGTGGCGGGCGGATTGGGCAACGCATCCCATGCGGTGTTGTACGGCTTCGCCACTCTGCATTGGCGCAGCGTCGGGTATTCCGACGTCCTGGTCGGTCTGTTGTGGGCCGAAGGGGTGGCGGCGGAAATTGTCCTGTTCTGGCTGGGTAATCGTTTGCTCTCCCGCTTCGGGGCCGCCAATCTTTTGGCCCTTGGCGCGGCCGCGGGCATTATCAGATGGACCGCCATGGGCTTGTCGGATGCGTTGTGGCTGGCGCTTCTGACCCAAATCCTGCATGCCTTCACCTTTGGCGCGGCCCATCTGGGCGCCATGCACTTTATCGCCCGGGCCGCGCCCGAGGATATGTCGGCCACGGCGCAAAGCCTGCACGGTGCGGTGGGCGCGGGCATCGCGGTCGGTCTGGTCATGGCCCTGGCAGGGGTGCTGTACGAAACCTTCGCCAATGGCGCGTTTTATTTCATGGCCGGGATCGCCGCCGCCAGCTTGCTCGCGGCATTGGCATTGGCAAAAGCCTGGGACGGGCAACGTATGAACTTGTCATGAGGCAGCGGTTCGCGTCATAACTGTGCCATGGCGAAACGAATTTTTATTACCGGCTTCTGGCACGAAACCAATACCTTTGCCCAAACTCAAACGGGCATGGACGATTTTCGCGCCTATCAATATGCCGAGGGCGATGCCCTGTTCGCGGCCTTCGCCGATACCAATACGGAAGTCGGCGGCGTCATTGATGCGGCGATGGAGCTGGACCTGAACCTGATCCCGGGCCTGTTCGCGGGCGCCGTGCCGTCCGGCCTGATCACCGGCGAGGCTTATGAGTTCCTGCTTGATCGTACGCTGGAGCTGTTGGCGGCGGCCGGCGAGATCGACGGCGTGCTGGTGCATTTACACGGCGCTGCCGTGGCGGTGGGCACACCGGAAGCGGATGCCGATTTTTTGTCCGCCATCCGCCGCCAATTGCCCCTGACGCCGATCGTCGCCACCTTCGATCTGCACGCCAATCTTACCCAAGGATTGATCGCGGGCGCCGATGCCCTGGTGGGTTACGACACCTACCCCCATAACGACATGGGTGAGCGGGGGCGGGAGGCGGCCCATCTACTCCACCGCATGCTGTGGAGCGACAAACGCCCCGAAAAAGTCTTTCGCAAGTTACCCTTTGCCCCACCGCCACAGGTGCAGGGAACCAGTGCCGAACCGGCGGCGGGAATCATGGCCAATATGCACGATATGGAGACGTGGGGCGGCATCTGGTCCGCTTCCATCGCCTGGGGCTTTCCCTATGCGGATGTTGCCCACCTGGGCGTCGGGGTTCTGGTTCAGGGTGATGATATTCATCACGTCAATCGCATCGCTGATGATCTGGCCCTTAGCATCTGGCACCAACGGGGTAACTTTGATGCCGGCCTGATCGGGGCGGAGGAAGCGGTACGCAGCGCCATTGCCGCAGCGGAGGGCCCGGTCATCCTGGTTGATGTGGCGGATAACGCCGGGGGCGGAGCGCCGGGCGACGGCACGACCATCCTATCCGAGTTGCTGGACCAATCCGCGGTTGGCGCAGTTGTGGTGCTCTGCGATCCTGGCGCCGTGCGGACGGCCAAGTCCCTTGGCACCGGCGCCATGTTCAGCGGCAATGTGGGCGGCAGGGCGGACGACCTGCATGGCCCGCCCATACCCTTGGTGGGTGAAATCGTCTTTCAGGAACCCGTCACCTATCAACGCCGGGGCGACTACATGACCGGCCAGCAAATCAATCTGGGTGACGTGGCGGTGATCCAATCGGGTGGCGTCACGGTGTTGTTGACGGAATACAAGGCCATGCCCTTTGATGCCGACCATCTTGCCGCGGCCGGCATAGCGGCGGAGACGCTAAAGATCATCGTGGTGAAATCCGCGATTGCCTGGCAGGCACATTTTCGGGCCTTCGCAAAGGCCGAAATTTACGTCGACACCCCGGGCGTCTGCGCTTCGAACCTAAAGCGGTTTGCTTATACCCGATTGACCAGGGATATCTATCCCATCGCCGATGACGGCGTTTGGCCGGCGGGGAATTCGTAGGTGGTGTCGCATCTATCCTGGCGGAACCCGATTGGTGTTCATGAAGTGAACACAAAGTTCATCCCCTCATGCCGCCGTCATCTTGGGAATGTATGAATGGGTCTCAGCCGCATAAAAGTTCTGCATCTGATCACGGGTCTGGATACCGGCGGGGCGGAAGTCAATCTGCAGCGGTTGACCGGGGCGATGGATGGCGGCCGGATCGAAAACGTCGTGGTTTCGTTGACCGCGCCGGGCCCGTTGAGCAAGACGATCCGCGATCAGGGCGTCAAGGTGGATGCCGTGGGGATGTCCCGCTCTCTACCAACGCCGGCGGCCCTGTATCGCCTGTATCGAATTTTGCGCGCCGAACGGCCCGATGTGCTGCAAACCTGGCTGTACCATTCGGACCTGATCGGCCTGTTGGTCGGACGGGCGGCCCGGGTTCCGGCAATCGCCTGGAATATCCGCTGCTCTGATATGGGTGATGAATACCGGCGCGGCCTCAATGGCGCCTTGGTGCGGATGCTGGCGCGGCTGTCTTCCCGTCCCGACGCCGTTGTCACAAACTCCCATGCCGGGCGGGCGGAGCATGCCGCATTAGGCTATCGTCCGCGGCGCTGGGAGGTGCTGGAAAACGGCTTCGACCTGGACACGTTCAAGCCCAGGCACGACGCCCCTGCCCGATTGCGCCGGGAATTGGGTCTGCCTGACGGCCGCATCCTGATTGGCCTGGTCGCACGCTACGACCCGATCAAGGACCACAAAGGTTTCCTGGCGGCAGCGGCCGAATTGCTGTCCAGCGATGGGGAGGTTCATTTCGTTCTGGCCGGTGGCGATATTGATCGGAACAACCGGGACCTTACCGCATTGATCGACCGCCTTGGCCTGGGCGAGCGGGTTCACCTGTTGGGCCGACGCGACGATATGCCCGAACTCACGGCGGGATTGGATATCGCCACGTGCTGCTCCCTGGGAGAAGGTTTCCCGACCGTGGTTGGCGAGGCCATGGCCTGCGCCGTGCCCTGCGTTGTGACGGATGTGGGTGACGCGGCCCGGATCGTCGGCGATACGGGTATCGTCGTACCTGCTGGTGACGCCCGGGCCTTGGCGGAGGGCTGGCGTGCATTGATCGCCAAAGGCATTCCGGGCCGGGCGGAACTTGGCCGACAGGCCGTTGCCCGCATCGAAAGCGAATACGCCATGACCAATTGCGTGGAACGATATCAGGCGTTCTACGAAAGTCTGGTCAATCACCCCTCACCATAGCAAGGCCGCGCAAACGACCACCATCTGCCTAATTCTTGGATGCGCGCGTGCCAGGTTCCCAGACCAGAACCGCACGTGTGGCAAAAAAGCTCGCCGGCGTCAGTACGGCAATAACCAGCAAGGGCGCGAACTTCTCTGGCACGCTCCAGCTTTCAATGAAAACCGTCATCAGTCCAAGGCCGGCCAGATAGAATATTGTCGCAATAACCATATGTGGCAAAATGCGACGCGCCTTCGGTCTCACGCCAAAGGAATAAAGCGAATTCACCAGCCAGGAGAAAAGCATTCCGGTCATGGTCGCCAAAGTGTAGGCCGCCGCATACGGTACGAAAATCAGGCATAATCGGTAGGCCGCATACGTCACGCCCAGGTTCAGAAAGCCGACAATCAGGAATCGGAAGACCTCCCTGAAAAACTTTGCACCGTCAATATTCCGCAGCATCAAACTCTGCCCAAGTAGAATACAAAGATGCGGCGCGCCGTCATCGTCATGACCTATTGCCGCTGGTCAAAAACCCATTCATTACCCTGCATCCACCTGACGGTTTTGGCCACGGCATCCTCGATCGAAACCTTCGGCTGCCAGCCCAGTGCCTGCATCTTCTTGATTTCAAGGTGGGTGAACGGATTATCGCCGATCCATCCCCGTTCGCCGCCCTCGTAAGTAAATTCCGGTGACAGCCCAAGGGTTCGGGCGATGATCCCGGCCGAGGTATCAACGGTCACGTAGTCTTCATGGCCAAGGTTGAATATCCCGACCTTGTCTTCACACCGATCCACCGCCATCAGGATGGCATCCAGGCAGTCCTGGATATAAAGGTATGACTTTTTTTGCTTACCATCGCCCAGGATATGCAGGCGCTTCGGATCCGCGGCCAACTTGCGGTAAAAATCAAAGACGTGGCCGTGGCTGTATCTCTCACCCAGAATAGAGGTGAAGCGGAAGATTACGGCCCGCATGCCATAGCCCTCCACATAGGCCTGGATCAAACCTTCTCCCGCCAGTTTGGAGGCGGCATACAACGACGTCTGGATCGGAAACGGCGCATTTTCAGGTGTTGGGATGACCTCCGGTTCGCCGTAAACCGATCCGGTGGAGGAAAAACCAATCCAGGGCACGCCGTTGGCCCGCATCGCCTCCAGCACATTGAAGGTGCCAATGGTGTTGTGCTGCAAATCCCGTTCCGGGTGCTCCAATCCATGGCGAACATCGGCGTTCGCCGCAAAATGAAAAACATGGCTGCAGCCGGCCATGGATGTGGCCAGCAGCTCCGTATCAAGGATATCACCATTGACCAAGGTGAAGCGTTCATTGCCCTTGGCCGATGCCACAAACTCCGGAAACGACGCCGAAAAATTATCGTAGGCCACAACTTCGCAATCGAGATCGAGCAACCGGTCAACCAGATTGGATCCGATGAAGCCCGCGCCGCCGGTGACGAAGCAGCGTGATTTGTTAATGGTCGGCATTAGGACTGCCCTTTATTCATAATACGGAAGGTTATCAGGGTTGTGCGCTCCAACCTCAACCACCGATCTTCGTTGGAAGTACCTGCCAGAGGCAAACACCATGAATGGGTTGCCGCTCAACCAACTTCAAACCGGCACGCGCTTCGTTGCAGATTTCCGTCGTCGGTTTCGTGGCGAAATAATCAACCTTGAAATCGTGCAACTCCTGTAGCTGCGCCGCCCACGGCACGCCATATTTTGGATTACCAAGAAATCCGCATCGGGTAATCAAACACAGGCTGGAAAACTCAAAAAAGCCGAAATCCGTTGTTGAAGCCAGTCGCCGACCTGAAATATGCGGCTTCAAGGCGGCGGCCCTTTGTTCCATGGCATGTTGAACCAGCGGTTTGCCGTGCGCAGCCATTGCCGCACGATCTTGCAGCATACCCTTCACATCCAGAACGGAAAAACTGGCTGCAAGAACAACCACGGCGACGGGACCGACAAAAGGGGCGAGTATTTTTCGATCATGAAGCTGAAATATGTACGACGAAACGATACAAAGACTACTTAGAAGATAGCCCAACAGGTACAAGTACTTGAAATTAACACTCAATATAGCGCCCATGGCAATTGTAAGCGCGGCCAGAGAGAACAGATTTGCCTGGAAATGGGGCGTACGACGGCCCGCAAATAGAAGCAAACCGGCCGCGAAGATCAAGCCGAGGGTCATGGGCGACTGCGCGGCGGATTCCCGCAACACCCGGCGCTCCAAACGCCATCTCACCATCCCCACAAACCATTTGAAAGACCTGACGGATTCGAATGGGGACCAGGCATAAATCGGTGCTAACCTATCGACGACAAATGTACCGTCTTCTATGTAGGACGCGGCCTGCGGATGAGGCAATTCCAGAAGGCCGACATTGGTCGTCGCCTTGTGGGGGAAATACCACCCCTTTTCGACCCAATCCTGATTGTCGATATAGAAATTGTGCCGTCCGGCGGCACCGAGCGTCCAATAACCGTATTTGTTGCTCAGAACACCCGCCCACACACTGCCGATGGCACCGACGATTAACAGGGCGATGATGGTGCGACGAACAACCAGCTTTCGGGCGATGCTGTCGCTTTTAAAGAAAAAGTAATAAACGAAACCAAAGATCAGAAGCGAGATTGAAAGATAAAATAAGATCGTCTTGGCAAACAGACTGAAGCCGAAAAGAAGACCATACATAATTGCCGCCCGGTCGGACTTGAGATATTCGCCCTGCCCAAACGCGATAAGAAGGGCCAGCGCGAAAGCGGCCGCGATCATATCGCTGCCCGTACCTAACGAGAAAAGGATCACGAGTGGGATCAATGGCAGAACTATGGCCAGACGGCGCCAAGGTGAAATCGAAAGCGTGCCCGCGTAAACGAACACCATCCACAGCAATACGAGGCCGAAGAAATAACTCGGGGCTCTTACCAGAGCAATGTCTTCGATCCCGACAAAAGCCACGATCGGTGCCGCCAATATTGACGGCAGAACAGCGCGCATGCCATTAAGCGCACGCATCCAATCAAGGTTGGCATAGGCTTCGGCGACAGCCAGATACGCCAGTTCGTCACTGCCAAAGCTCTGGGTTCCGCCGCTCAAGAAGTAACCGAGACCGATGGCGTAGACGAAGGTGATGATGGCGATGGGCAGAAATGACGGCCTATTCAGAAACGATGACATTATCCATTCCTTTCTGATTCTTACAATACGGCCAATTCTTATCCGACCATCGTACTGGCACTTGTGATTTGAAGTATCACTGAACGATCACTGTCGGCGAATTCCATTCGGAATATCGACAATCAGACAGCACGGAACGCTATTCCAACCCTAGCGACTGGATCGAAAATCGGCAGGTGTCACGGGCGGTTTACCGCGTCCACGCGTCCCGTCTCCCAAAGCCTGACAATTCTTTCGCCATAGGGATAGGGCAGTTCGCCAGGTTGAACGATCGTGCCCGGCGTGTCCTCCGTCCAGCTGCGGTGACCAATCACAATGTAGGTTCCAAGAATATGGCGCAACGTAATGTCGCCACGTGCCTGCAGGTCATTGAGATAAGGGTATACACCACGTGACAGGGTGGGTTGCTTGCCGTCATCAAGGAAGGCGTAATAATCATGCCATAGGAAGTAGGTATCCTGCCTGCCCAATTGAATGGCGCAGTCCGTGTCGACCTCAACGCCGTGATAGGAATGATCCCCATCTACATGAATGAGATCAAACTGACCGGCCAACGCGCTCAATGCAGACGGTGTGCCTTCCGGATCCCGGCGCAACACCTGCTGTATCTTGCCGGATACAGTGGGATCGTTGACGAAGCACGTACCTAACGCGCCGCCCATCAGGCAGCGTTCCGTGTAGGAGTTCGGATCAGCCAGATCGACGGTGATGACACGGCTATCGCTTGGCGAATTTGCCGCCAGGGTGAAAGCCCCCTGCCCTTCGGCGGTGCCAAATTCCAGCAATAACTTCGGCCGGAGATGCTTGCATATCGCGGCTATCGCAGCTTGTTCCATCACCAGAGCAAACGGCATGTCGTAGTCGTTTTGCTCAAATATGTGACTGGGCACAACCAGACCGGCGCTGTCCTGGATGCCAGGAAAGAGGTCTTTCAATTCCGATGTCGGTATCGTATTCGGCTGCATTCTTGAAGAAACTCCGCAAAATTTATCTTGGACATATTCCGGCCAAACCAGGATCTTGAGGCCGCACATGAATTCAACTGAACCGGGTTCGTGCCCATTATCCCCAGGACCGACCGCCATTTAGCGGCTGTACGCCGAAACCTAGTTCACAAACCAATTGAGGCACGTCGTATCCGGACCTCGAATGGGCCGAATCCAAGGCGTGTTTATCGCAGGCATCGGACGATTGCAACCGTTCCCACTATCGCCTTGAAATTGCGCCGATGGTCGGTTTCAGGGCCGCGGGGCGGGCGCCCGCCATGTCGCAGGAAGGTACCGAATCGGAACATGCAATAGCTGGTCTCAAAATTTCGCAATAACCATGAATATTGCCGAAATATGGGCCGAAACATCCGGTTTACAGGTCTGGGTTGGCCATCTGAACGAACTCGGCAAGTATATTCCTGGAACCGGCGATGGCGGAGTTGACAATATTGAAGTGTTTCGGTTACCCACAACAACATATTGGCGCTGTCGTTCTTGGGGTGTCCGCGCGCCCTGTATTGTCGGCTGATTTCAGCAAAACTGTATGAATCATGTTTATAAGTAAGGAATACGCGCGATGATCATCGCAAGAAGCCCCCTGCGGATTTCACTTGGCGGTGGCGGCACGGACTTACCCTCCTATTATCGCCACCACGAGGGTTTTCTGATCGCGGCTTCCATCGACCGCTATGTCTACATCACCCTGCAAAAGACTTTCGAACAGCAGCTTATTGTCAAATATTCCCAGGTCGAGCGTGTTCCTAATGCCAAATCATTGCGCCATCCGATCGTGCGCGAAGCCTTGACCCTGTTGGGTATGGAGAATGAGCATCTGGAAATAACCTCCATCGCGGATATTCCAACTGGCTCTGGATTGGGGTCGTCGGGGAGTTTCACTGTTGCTCTGCTAAAGGCGTTGCATACCCTGAACGACAATCTCGTGTCCCGGAATGATCTGGCCGAACAGGCCTGCCACATTGAAATCGACCGCCTAAATGAACCGATCGGCAAACAGGATCAATATATCGCGGCTTATGGCGGCATCACCTGTTTCCGTTTTACAAAGGATGACCGGGTGGTGATTGAACCATTGCGAATTTCCACGGAAACCATGGGCCGGTTGCAAACCAATTTTCTGTTGTTTCACACCGGTATCAGCCGCAAGGCGAATTCGATTTTGAAAGAGCAGAACGACAAGACCCTGGAGACCAACCAGGATATGGTCGACAACCTGCATTATGTGAAGGAAATGGGCTTTCGTTCCAAGGAGGCGTTCGAATCAGGCGAGCTGCACGAAATTGGCGCCATCATGCACGAGCATTGGCAGCACAAAAAGAAACGCTCCAAGGCCATGTCTAGTCCGCAAATCGACGAGTGGTATAAATTCGCCCTCGAGAACGGCGCCATTGGCGGCAAGGTCATCGGTGCGGGCGGCGGCGGCTTCCTGATGCTATACAGTGAAGATACCGACCGCCTGCGCGCGGCAATGGCAGGCGCGGGTGTTCGCGAAGTGGGCTTCCGACTGGAGGCCGAGGGCACCAGCACAATTGTGCTGTAGCAGCCAATGATGCGGCGGATTGTTTAAATGGAAAAACCGTCCCTCCCAGCAATTGCGGTTATCGCCGGCGGTCTGGCCACGCGCCTTCGCCCCATAACCACGACAATCCCTAAGTCCATGGCTGAAGTGGCCGGCGAGCCGTTCGTGGCCCATCAACTTCGACTTCTGGCCAGCAAGGGTATTCGCGATGTGGTCATGCTGCTGGGCTACCTGGGCGAACAGATCGAGGATTTTGTCGGCGACGGCGCCGACTACGGCCTGAACGTATCGTACTCCTATGACGGCGAGACGCTGGTCGGTACCGGCGGTGCGGTGTTGCAGGCGTTGGATAAACTCGGCGATCCGTTTCTGGTTACTTATGGTGATTCATATCTTGATGTCGACTATGGCGCGGTCGTCGCGGCTTTTCGGGAAAATGACAAACCGGCCTTACTGACAGTATTTCGAAATGATGAAAATTATGATACCTCCAATGTTATATTCGACGCGCCGGACGTCATAAAATATTCAAAGACGGCATTATCACCGGATATGCTTTTTATCGACTATGGCCTGTTGGTCCTGACACGGTGGATTTTCAAGGGACG
The DNA here is from genome assembly GCA_018667855.1 of Rhodospirillaceae bacterium. Taxonomy (GTDB): domain Bacteria; phylum Pseudomonadota; class Alphaproteobacteria. The sequence goes on along the minus strand of JABIRL010000155.1, from coordinate 5,181 downwards.
GCGGGCCAACGAGGCGTTCGATCTGGCGGAGATTATCGAAGATCTGGCTACCGGCGGTAATTTGTGCGGCCATGAAGTCTTTCAGCGCTATTATGAAATCGGTTCCCATGAGGGCCTGGACATGACCGAGCAATATTTGCGAACCAGGAATTCTTGATACATATGCAACAGACAGGGCAGAGCATGACCCCATCACCCTATACCGCCCGCTATTTCGAAGAAGTCATAAAGGTCGTTCAAGGGATCGATCAGTCACAGGTCGACGCCATGGTCGAACTGCTTGTGACACTGCGTTCAAAAGGCGGTCGGCTTTTCTTTATCGGTGTCGGCGGCGGTGCCGGCAACGCCACCCATGCGGTGAACGATTTCCGCAAGATTTGCGCGATCGAAACTTATACCCCCACGGACAATGTTTCCGAACTGACCGCGCGCATTAACGACGAAGGTTGGGAAATGGTTTTTGTCCGTTATCTCGAAACGTCGCGCCTGGGACCGAACGATGCGGTGTTCGTACTGTCGGTCGGCGGCGGCAATGTGGAAAAGAACATCAGCGCCAACATCGTCGCGGCCCTGAAATACGCCAAATCAGTCGGCGCCTCCGTTACCGGTGTGGTGGGTCGGGACGGCGGCTATACCCGCGAGGTTGCCGATGCCTGCGTTGTCATCCCAACCATTAGCGACGACACTGTAACACCCCATACGGAAGCGTTTCAGGCGGTGGTGTGGCATCTCATCGTCAGCCATCCGGACCTGAAAGCCAATGAAATGAAATGGGAAGAGGTGAAGTGACCACGACGCCCGCGACAAAGCGGGATTGGGCAGCGTTTCTGGATCGTGACGGCGTCATTAATTCGGATGTTTATGACCCTGACTACGATGAATGGGGATCGCCGCACAGAGTCGAGGATTTTCAACTGCGCGACGGGGTGCTGGAAGCCTTAAAGACCTTGCAGGGGCTGGGTCCGCGGATGATCCTGGTATCGAATCAGCCGTCCTATGCGAAGGGCAAAACCAGCCTAGAGAACATCCATGCCGTGGCGGCGCATTTTGAAAGCTTGCTGGAAAATGCCGGCATCCAATTCACGGAATTCTGCTATGCCTATGGCCATCCGAACGCTGTCGTGCCGGGCTATGGCCCGCCGCATATCGGGCGCAAACCTAGTCCCTATTTTCTGCAGCGGGCCGCGCGCGAAAACGACATTGAGCTTACGGCATCATGGATGGTTGGCGATCGTGATAGCGATATTCTGTGCGGGCGCAGTGCCGGAACAAGGACAATTCAAGTTGAAAACCCACATGCAGGTGCGAAATCCGGACATGAGAATCCTGATTTCATCGTCGCGAATCTCTCTCAGGCAGTCGAAATCATCCGCACATCCTAAGCTATCAATCCCTTCGTCGCCTGATAAATCCAACCGGCTGGCGGGGTTGCAACAAAGACGTTGACTTCTGTGGACCGACCGTGAAATTGAGCATATCAAGCTACGGACCTCAAAAGGATTAGGCGATGCTCGACGGGTTGAAAATACAGCTGTTTCAGGACGGTGCGCGAATTGACGACATCAAGAATGCGGTCCAGAATTCACCCCTAATCCGTGGTTTCACGACCAACCCCACGCTCATGCGCGCAGCCGGCGTTACCGACTATGCCGCTTTCGCGCAAGAGGCTATTGAGGTGGCCGGTGATTTGTCGATTTCGTTCGAAGTTTTTTCCGACGACTTCGAGGAGATGGAACGTGAGGCACGGATCATCAAATCGTGGGGCGGCAATACCTGCGTAAAAATTCCCATTACCAATACTAAAGGTGCATCGTCTGTTCCCCTGATCGAACGGCTGTCGGGGGATGGCATTTCGTGCAATGTCACCGCCATATTCACCACGCGCCAGGTCGCCGAGACGGCGGCGGTGTTGGTGGCGGAGGTGCCCAGCATTGTCTCGGTCTTCGCCGGCCGCGTCGCCGATACCGGTGTGGATCCCATGCCACTGATGACAGAGACGGTGGGTATTCTTGCCGACAACGACGGCGCCCAAGCGCTGTGGGCCAGCCCGAGGGAGTTGCTGAATGTCTTTCAGGCCGATGCCGTTGGCTGTCACATCATCACGGCGACGCCCGACCTTCTTGCCAAGTTAAAATCGGTGGGCAAGGATCATGAGGTGTTTTCGCTGGAGACGGTGCAAATGTTTTACAACGACGCCGCGGCCTGCGGTTATAAGCTTTAGGCTGCGCCAGAGACCGCCGATCATGACAAACTCGCCTAATCCAGTGGACATCAGCGTCGTTGTCCCGGTTTATCAGGAAGAAGATTGCATAAAAGCTTTCATTGAGCGCGCGACGCCGACCCTGGAAGCCATCGGCGGATATGAGATTATCTTTTGCATGGATCCTTCTCCGGACCGGACCGAGGAAATTATCCGTGAAGAGGCGCTCAGGAACAGCGCCGTAAAACTGGTGACCTTCAGCCGCCGTTTTGGCCAGCCCGAGGCGACCATGGCCGGCGTCCTCAACGCCAGCGGTAAGGCGGTGGTTGTGATCGATGTCGATTTACAGGATCCGCCTGAGCTGATCGCGGAGATGTATGAAAAACTCGGCCAGGGCTATGACGTGGTCTATGCCAAAAGACGCTCGCGGAGTGACACATCCTGGTCCGCCAAGCTTGTGCGCAATCCGCTCTATTTTGTGGGCTACAAGGTTATCGCGGCATTGTCGGAAACCGATATTCCACGAAACACCGGCGATTTCCGCATTCTCTCGCGCCGGGTTATCGAAGAGCTGCGTTATTTGCCCGAAGGCCACGGATTCTTGCGCGGTCTGGTCGCATTCGTCGGTTACAAGCAGACGGCCGTGTTTTTCGATCGTGTCGAACGCTCCCTAGGGACAAGCAAATACAATCAATTCTGGGGTTCTTTTAAGATTGCCTTCAACGGCTTGTTCGGCTTTTCCACCGCACCGCTGTCATTATTGTTGTGGCTGGGCGTGGCGATCTGTTTTGCCAGCTTCATTTTCATTCTGGTCATGGTGTTCAAAACGCTTGTACTGGGGCAGGTCTATCCCTTGGGTATTCCGACCATCACCGTGTTGATTTTATTCCTGGGCGGGGTGCAATTGGCGGCTATTGGTGTGTTGGGGGAATATATCGGGCGGATCTACAATGATGTGCGCCGGCGCCCGCTTTACATCATCGACGATGCCGTGAACCTGGAATTGCGCGCCCCCTTCGGTCCGACCGCACGTCTTTAGCGTGGGGCAAGAATATGGTGACAGTTAATTCATGGAATCGATCACAGTAATAGGCCTTTGGCATCAAGGCATTGTTGGTGCGGCCTGTCTTGCCGACGCGGGATGCAAGGTTATCGCAGCAGATGCCGATATCGAGACGATCAAGAGCCTGAGGGCGGGTACCTCGCCGATATTTGAACCTGGCCTGGACGAGCTGCTGGCCGCCGGAATCGCATCGGGAAATTTGAGTTTCTCGGATAACTTGTCCGAAGCCGTTGCCCTCTCCGACATCGTCATGGTCATGTTCGATACACCGGTGGATGATGACGACACGGTCATACTTGACCCGGTCATTGATACCCTGGCGAAAATTGCTCCCGCGCTCAAGAAACAGGCGCATCTGCATCTGACCTGCCAGGTTCCAGTTGGCACTACGCGTGGCATCAAGGCGCAATTGTCGAAACTTGGCCGCGACGATCTCAGCTTCAGCTACAGCCCGGAGAATCTGCAACTGGGCAAGGCCCTGGACACCTTTCAGCATCCAAGGCTGCCGATGATCGGCGCCGATGACGGAGAGGCATTCGAACGGATAAAAAACATCTATCTGAAATTCCATGACGAATGGGAGTTCGTGAAGATAGAGACCGCTGAAATGGCCAAACACGCCTTGAACACTTATTTGGCTCTTTCGGTGTGCTTCGGCAACGAATTGGGGACGATTTGCGACGAAGTCGGCGCTGACGGCCACAAGATTGCCATGGCGTTGCGTGGCGAGCCACGTTTTGGCCCGCGCGCCATGATCCTGCCCGGTCTGGCATTTGCCGGCGGCACCTTGGCCCGCGATGTGCAAACTTTGCGCAGGATCGCCAAGGGCGCGGCGCTGGACGTGCCCATGTTCAACGCGATCATGACTTCGAACGGCGACCACAATCAAATCGTCGTGCGAAAAATGGCCGCCGCCCTTGGTACCTTGGCGGACCGAAAAGTTACCGTACTGGGCCTAACTTACAAGCCGGACACCAGTACCCTGCGCCGTTCCGCAGCGGTTGAAATGGTCCAGACGCTTGAGGCCGGGGGGGCTCGCGTGACGTCCACCGATCCCATGGCAGATGAGGACGAGGTCGCGGCGGCCGGATTGTTGGGATTTTCCCGGGATGTGGAAGCGGCCGTGGCCCAATCCGCCGCCATCGTTTTGATGACGCCGTGGCAGCAATATAAGGACCTAGATTTCGACAGAATTAAGACATTGATGGGACCGGACCCGCTGGTCGTCGATCCCTTCAATTTCTGGGATCAGGCGAAACTCGCGTCGCTTGGTTTTCGGTATCAATGCATAGGCAAAGGCGGCACATAGTATGAAAGTCGGAATAATTGGGGCCGGTCTGCAAGGTCGGCGGCGGGCGCCCGTGATCAGGGATTGGCCGGGCGCCGAGATCAAGATTATCACCGCCGAAACCCTGGAGAGCGCGCAACCCCTGGCGAACGAGATGGGCGCGGCGGCCGGCGCGGGCTGGCGGGGGGTTGTCGATGACCCGGAGATCGACGTGGTCATGGTGCTGACGCCGCCCGATCTGCATGCCCCGATCACCATCGCGGCCATTCAAAACGGCAAACATGTCTTTTGCGAGAAGCCACTTTCGCGAACTCTTGCCGAAGGCCGGGAGATGGTGGCGGCGGCGGCGGCACACAACAAAGTTCTGAAATGCGGCTTCAATCATCGCCATCATCCCGCCATCGCAGAGGCCAAACGACTGTTTGATCAAGGTGAACTGGGTCGAATTACCTTCGCGCGTTGCCGCTACGGCATTTGCGGGCGCCCCGGTTACGAAGACGAATGGCGGGCCGATCCCGAGCGCACCCCTGGCGGCCAGTTTGTCGAACAGGGCATTCACGCGATTGATTTGTTCCGCTGGTTCGCCGGCGATATCGCCGAGGTGACCTGTATGACCGGCACGCAGTATTT
>JABIRL010000316.1 GCA_018667855.1 Rhodospirillaceae bacterium | reverse complement strand
GGTCATTGCACCAGGTATTTTGCCGTCCTATCGGCATCTGATCGCTTGAATGGGGTGATAGCATGTTGTTGCGGTTCTGGGGCACGCGCGGATCGTTGCCAGTGGCCTTAAGCGGCCAGGGCGTACGGGACAAAGTATTCGCGGCCTTGCGCCAATCGGCCGGCCGCGCCTTCGCGACCGAAAATGAATTGAACGAATTCATCGATAACGAACTGGATTTCGCCACGTCCCATGGTTACGGCGGCAATTCATCCTGTGTCGAGGTCGTTGGTGGTGAGAATACCGTAATATGCGATATGGGTTCGGGCCTGCGGGAGCTGGGCCAGCAGGTCATGATCGAACATGGCCCCGCTACTTTGCGGCGGTATGATTTCTTCATGTCCCATGTGCATTGGGACCACATTATGGGGTTGCCGTTTTTCGCGCCGGCTTATATTCCCGGCAACGAGATCCATATACACGGCTGTCACGATGTCATGGAAGAAGCATTTCGCCGGCAGCAGTCGGCGCCTTGCTTTCCGGTGGATTGGGATCAAATGGGGGCCGATATCTCTTTCGATATCATGGCGCCGGACACGAACTACCAAATTGCTGGATTTGAGGTTCGGGCATTAAAGCAAAACCATGCAGGCGATTCATACGGTTACAGTTTCGCGCAAAACGGAAAACGGGCAATTTATTCCACTGATGGCGAACATACCCAGGCCTCCGAAGGGGAAACGCGACGCTATATCGAATTTCTTTCCGGCGCGGATTTATTGGTCTTCGATTCCATGTATTCCATGGCCGATATGGTTTCCGTGCGGCAGGATTGGGGCCACTCCTCGAATATAGTCGGCGTGGATATGTGCCATCGGGCTGGCATTGGCCATTACTGCATGTTTCATCATGAACCGATCTATGACGACTATGATCTGCAAATAATTCTCGATGAAACCGTTCGCTATGAAAAAATCATGAACCGCGGTGCGTCGTTGCGAATATCCATGGCGTATGATGGTCTGGAAATAGAGCTTTAGGCAGGTTTTGTGAGCGAGCAGCCCTTACCCGAGGCAGGACAGAGCAGGTGGCTGACGCCGCGATGGGCAGCTCTGTTGCTGCTGATCATTATTCTTCCCCTGCCATGGACTTCGTCCGATGTCCGCCTCGGGCTGTCCAATGGCGTTTTCGATATCTATCAGCGCCTCTATCCCCGAAAGTTGGAGCGTCTGCCCGTCGCCATCGTAAATATCGACGAAGCCAGCCTGAAAGCCATCGGGCAATGGCCGTGGCCGCGAACGGAACTGGCGAAGTTGATCGAAATGGCGGCTGCCGAGGGAGCCTTGGCTATTGGCCTCGATATTCTGATGCCCGAGGCGGATCGTTTCAGTCCGTCGCAATTGGTCGCCCGGCATCCCGGTCTGGATGCCGAAACCCGCGGCCGCCTGGCGGCTTTGCCCAACAACGATGATTTGCTGGCCATGCGTATTTTCGCCTTGCCCGTGGCCGTGGGGCGGGCGGGCTTGAACGGCGCGGGTGCCGCCAAGCCGACCGATCCAACGACGGTCAGGATCAAAGGGCCGCCGCCCGACAATCTGCTTCGGTTTGACGGTCACCTACCGAACGTGGAGAGCATCGATGCCGCGGCACAAGGGCATGGCTTTCTGAATAGCGACCCGAGCCGCGATGGCGCCATTCGTTCGGTTCCGGCGGTCATTGGCATTGGCGATGAAATCTATCCCAGTCTGGCGGTGGAGATGTTGCGCCTGGCGGTCAGACAACAAACGGTCACCTTGGCAAGCGGCGTGGGCGGCGTCCGCGGTCTGCATGTCGGGCAGTCATTTTTACCGTTGGACGCGGATGGCAAGATCCGGCTGCATTTTTCGCACACCGAACGCAAACGGTGGATATCAGCACTGGATTTGTTGCAAGGCAAACTCGACACGAATATTTTTGCCAATAAATTGGTGTTGATCGGCGCCACGGGCCTGGGCCTGCGGGATGCGCCGCCGACGCCCGTATCCAAACGCATGGATGGCGTCGAAATACAGGCGCAGATCATTGAAAATCTGTTGGCGGGAAGCCGCCTGTTGCGACCCGGCTGGACGACCCGGGCGGAAATCGCCTTATTGCTGTTTTTAGGGGGAATATTGATTTTGGCCGGGCGGGACGCGCCGCCCTGGCGTCTAATAGTCTTGTACGCGGTCCCGGCGGTGGTGACGGTCGTTACGACATTTGTAATGTTTACACAGAGCCGTCTGTTGCTGGACCCAAGCCCGGCGCTGTTGGGCAGTACACTAATGGCTGCCTTCCTGTTGACCACGGGCTTTGCCCACGCCAATCGCCGCCGGCGTGCCTTGAACCGGGCTCTTGAGCTGGAGAAGCTGGAAACGGCGCGTATGTCGGGCGAGCTGGGTGCGGCACGGGAAATTCAGATGGGCATTTTACCGGATCCAAAGAATATTGCCGGGCGTCCCGAAAACATAGATTTTTTCGCCTTGTTGGAACCGGCGCGGGAGGTTGGTGGCGATCTTTATGATGCCTTCATGGTGGACGACAACCGGTTTTTTTTCGTCATCGGCGATGTCTCGGGCAAGGGGGTCGGCGCCTCGCTTTTCATGGCGTTGAGCAAGGCCTTGTGCAAAAGCGCGGCCCTGCGGGGCGAAACCGATCTGGCGCGGATCGTCGGCCTGGCCAGTGCTGAAATCGCCCGGGAAAATCCAGCCATGCTGTTTGTGGCGGCCGTGGCCGGTATATTGAATACAGAAACGGGACTGCTGCAATTTTGCGTCGCCGGTCATGACGCGCCGATCTTGAAAAGCCGGGATGGTTCCATACGTCCTTTGGACTCGAAAGGCGGTCCGCCATTTTGCGTGATTGAGGATTTTCCCTATCCCATCGAAGAGGTGCAATTGGACCCTGGCGATTTGCTTGTGATGTTTACCGACGGTGTCACCGAAGCCCAAGGCGCGGACAATATTCAGTTCGGGTTGGAGCGGGTCAATGCCTACCTGGCCCAGTCTGAGCGAGACGCCGACACGGAAATGGTTTGCGGCGGATTGCGTGATGCCGTTCAGGTGTTCACCGGGGGACAGCCACCGTTCGATGATATGGCAATCATCGCCGTGCAATATCTGGAAAAAACACCGCGGCAGGTTCCACCATCGGAACCCCCGGACCGGTGAGCTTAAATCGAGCCGTTATGGCGTAACCTTGATCATGAATTTGGTGCCGCGGATGCCCAGGATCGACGTCGGAGTTTGAACCTTCATGGCGTCCGGTTGATGTTTTGCGATATCGCCCGAAACCACGGCCAGGCTGCCTTGGTTGACCTTGGACAGAAACTCGCCCTCGTGGGTGGCCGGGTCAAAGGCGAATTTTATCAATTCGATGCGGCTGCCGGGACCGGCCGAGAACCGGGTATTGTCAG
>JABIRL010000070.1 GCA_018667855.1 Rhodospirillaceae bacterium | reverse complement strand
GCGTTCGGCGCACCGATGGTGCCAATCGCCCAGTCCACCCTGCTCGACACATTTCCCCGGGAACAGCATGGCCTGGCCACCGCCTTGTTTGGCTTTGGCGTGGTCCTGGGGCCGATCATCGGCCCCACCGTGGGCGGCGCGGTCGCCGAAGCGCAAAATTGGCGCTGGGCGTTCTTTCTGATCGTGCCCTTCGCGCTGGTGACTGTGCTGGGAATATTTTTGTTCGTCCGGGATCGAAAGCGCACCGAACCCCCGCGGGCCTTGGATTGGACCGGCTTTCTCGCCTTGGCAACCGCGCTGGCCGCGATGCAGTTGATGTTCGGCCGCGGCGAGCGTAATTCATGGTTCGAATCGACGGAAACGATCATTGAAGCCGTGCTCGCCGTCGGCGCCATCTACCTGTTCGTGGTCCATTCCCTTACCACTAAGCAGCCGTTTATCAGCTTCAATCTGTTTCACAACCGAAACTATTCAGTCGGCATTTGCCTGGCCTTCATATTCGGCATGTTGAACTTCACGCTGATGGTGATGACACCGACCATGTTGCAGGATCTGCGCGGCTATCCGGATTCGGTCATCGGCATGCTGCTGGCGACCCGGGGAATAGGTAGTATAGCCGCGGTGTTCGTAGTCGTCCGCATCTCCAACTGGGACCCGCGGATGGCGCTCTCCATCGGCTTCACATGTCAGGCCTTGTCCGGTTATGCGATGTCGCAATTCGACATCAATATGACCTACTGGGACATCGCCTGGACCAGCGTCTTGCAGGGCTTCGGCATCGGCATGTCGTGGGTGCCGCTGACCTTGATCATGTTCTCGACCGTCAAGCCGGAACGCCTGGATGAAGCTTCTGCGGTCTTTCACATGTTAAGGAATTTCGCCGCCAGCCTTTTCATCTCGATCAGCATCGCCATCGTCGTGCGTTCGACATTTATCAATACCATGGCCCTGAATGAGTTCATCTCGCTGTTCAACAAATCCTTGTTGTTTCCTAACGTGACCGGACCGCTCGATTTCGGCGATATCAACAGCCTGGCCCTGGCGGGCAGCGAAATCCGGCGGCAGGCGACCCTGATCGGCTACCTCAACGTCTTCAAGCTGTTCACGGTTTTATGCGTTCTGCCTATCCCCTTTATCTGGCTGGCCAGGCTGCCAAGACACGATAGATAACGTCAGTGTCTTGTTAGATTGGTGCGCCGGGCTGACGTCACTGGCCGTTGTCATTGGCCTTTGTCACTGGCGGTTCGGTGGCGCCGGGCGGCCGATTAGCCACGCTGGCCCCACCGCCAACAGTGCCACCACGGCGATGGCGAGGAATGTATCCTTGAAGCCCAATGTGCTTGCCTGTGCCAGAACCACCTGTGACAGGAAGTTTAAGGCGCCCATTGCTTGCGCTAGGTCAGACATGCCCGTGCCCGCCAGCAAATTTTGTACCCCGCCCAGAAGTTCCAGGGTCGTCTTGTTCGCGGGGGTTTGGGTAGAGACAATTGCCTCGCTGTGAAACCGGGTGCGGAGCTCAAAAAACGCCGTTAGCAGAGCAACGCCAAATCCGCCGCCCATCGTGAGGAAGAAGTTTGAACTGGAGGTGCCGCGCGCCAGCTTTTCGATCGGCACGGCCCGCAGCGCCGCGGCGCTGAGTGCGGGAATGGCCAGGCTGAGTCCGACCCGGTTGACAGCCAAATAGACGACCATGACCCAAAACGCCGTATTGACGTCCGCCGCCTGGATCAGGAAATAACCGATCGAAAAAATCAGCAATCCCACTGCGATCGGGATATGCGCGGAGACTGAATCGGTGACCCGTCCCCCGATCGGGAAAAACAACAACATCACCACGCCGCTTGTCGCGAGTAGCAACCCCGCCCGGGTGGCGCTGTAATTCTGGATGGTCTGGACAAAAACCGGAATGAAATAGATCGACGCGTAAAAACCGGCGCCGAAAATAAAGCTCGACAGCATGGTCAGACAAAATTGCCGGCTGCGGAACAGGCTGAGATCGAGCAGCGGATATGGCGCACGCAATTCCCAAATGATGAAGACAACGACCAGTACCGCACTGCCCAATAGGCGCATGACAATCGTATTATCGTTCCACCCCATGCGCGGACCACTGGCAAGCCCGCTGAAGATGCCGAACAGGACGAGGAAGGCCAATCCCAAGCCGATCCAGTCAAAAGTTGGCAACGGCTTGACGAGCTTCTTGCCGGGTAGAAAGATCAGGCCCAGCAACAGGGCTACAGTACAGAACGGCAAGGGCAAGAGGAACAGAAAGCGCCAGCTGATTGCGTCGATCGCAATCCCTCCCGCAACCGGACCGAAGGTCGGCGAGAGAACGCTGATCAACCCGTTGATGCCAAGGGCCGTGCCACGGCGTTCGGGCGGAAACACCGAAAACAAGCAGAACATGGCAAGTGGATATCCCACGCCGGTGGCAGCGCCCTGCAACACACGGCCGAGGATCAGAATATCGAAATTCGGCGCCGTCGCGCTCAACAATGAACCAAACCCGAACATGGCCATTGTCACGGTAAAAGTGATGCGTTGCCCCAGCACCTCAATCAGCCAGGCACTGACAAGCATAACCGCCGCCATGGTTCCGAGAAAACCGGTCGCCATCCATTGCGCCTGATCCAACCCAATCCCGTATGCCCCAATCACCGATGGCACCGCGACGTTCACCATGGAGGAGGCCAACCCCAGCGCCATCGTTCCAGTCATAACCGTCAGGGTGACCAGCCAGCGATAAGCCGGTCCAAACCGTAGAGACAAGTCGTCACTATTCATGCTCGATGCATCGTCCGAGACGGCCATGCTGGCTTGCCCCTATTGGTTGGCGTCATTGCTGGAGCAAAGAATCCCCGTTTGACCCGGCCGGTTTTCAAACGCGGGTCTAATAGAGCCTGCGAACGCCAATCTGACAAGTCGGGGGAGAAATGGAGACCCTCCGGGGGTAGCCGGCGACTGGGAACTGCCGATACGTCAAACGCACGCGGTAATGAGGATAGGTAGACTTGGAAATCGCATGTCGGCTAAATTCCTTACCTATCCTGGTTACCGTCTGTATGCATTTCCGTCGGGTATCTAACTTTGAACATCGAAACCATATCTGAAATTGTCACCTTTTGGCTCGGCTCCAGCCTGGACAGCCCCGAAGCGGCGTCGGACCGCCGCGACTGGTGGTATAAGGGAGGCGCGCTCGTCGACGACGACATACGCGCCCGTTTCGGCCACCTCATCCCAGCTGCCTGCGCGGGTGAACTTATGGCATGGCAGTCCACGGCCAACGGTGCGCTGGCGCTGATCCTGCTGCTCGACCAGTTCACGCGAAACACGTACCGCAATACGCCGCGGGCCTATGGGGGCGACGCTTGTGCTTTCGAAGTTGTCAACCGGGCCATCGAACGAAAGCTTGATACCGCGCTCCCCCCCGTCTCCCGGATTTGGCTTTACCACCCGTTCCATCATTCCGAAGATGTCGAAGAGCAAGACAGGGGTATCGTTCTGCTCAATGAGCTCCGGCAGGAGGCAGCATCGGAATGGCGCGCTTATGTGGACCGCAGCATCGAGGGCTGGACCCGCCACAGGGATATTGTCGCGCGATTTGGACGTTTTCCCCATCGCAACGCGGTCCTTTCCAGAGCCTCGACCGACGAGGAATATGATTTCCTTCAGTCCAATGGCGAGGCGTTCGGGCAGGGCCCGAAACCAGCATCGCCATGATAAAAGGAAACCCCGTGCGGCCACGACCTTCACCGCATGACTGGCCGAGGACCCCAAGGAGCCCAAGGAGCCCAAGGAGATTACACCATGCCCGTCTTTGAACGCGACGACATTCGAATTTACTACGAAATTCTTGGCGAAGGATTTCCCGTTTTGTTGTTGGCGCCGGGCGGCATGCGCTCGTCCATCCCGATCTGGGAAAACGTGCCCTATAACCCTATCGAACGCCTGGCTCCGCATTATCAGGTCATCGCCATGGACCAACGGAACGCTGGTCAGTCAACCGCGCCGATTGCCGCCACCGATGGCTGGCGGGACTATACGGATGATCAGGTCGCCCTGCTTGATCACCTCGGCGTTGACCGATTCCATGCCGCCGGCATGTGCATCGGCGGATCATATATCATGGGTTTGGTCGAAGCCGTCCCCGAACGGATCGCATCGGCCGTCATGCTTCAGCCGATTGGGTTTGACGACAATCGCCAGACCTTCGCCGATTTGTTCGATGGCTGGTCGGAAGCGTTGAAACCGATGCATCCTTCCCTGGGCGAAGATGATTGGGCCACGTTCAGGACCACGATGTTTGGCGGCGATTTTCTATTCAACGTCGCGGAGGACGCTGTCGCCAAATGCCATATTCCTCTGCTGGTCCTGATGGGCACGGACACCTATCATCCGGAAGTGACATCCCGGCGTGTCGTCGAACTGGCCCCACGGGCAACGCTCATCGAACATTGGAAAGAGCCTGAGCATCAGGCTTCCGCCAACGCGGTGATCAATGCATTTCTGGCGGAACACACCTGAAACACCTAAACCTGAAACACTCAAAGGATCCGCCCAGCCTTTTTTCGTGCCGAATTGCAGTATAGACTTCACCGGCACGCATGGGAGAGAACAAGGCATGACCGACGCAGCCCTTGATGAACGTGATGATCGTGGCAATTGGCGACCGGCGGAACCTATCGCGCTGGCGCCGATCAACGCCTGGCCGCCGCGCCCCGTGGCTGTTCTGAAATGGCTGTTCGGTTTTCCCGGTTATATCTGGCCCTACCACCTGTTCTGGCTGGGCGTCACGCTTGTTACATGGGCCTACCTGACGCCGGACCTGGCCACCATGAAGACGCTCGAATTGTGGTGGATCGCTCTGATCCACGGACGCAATCTGGCGCTCATCGCGTTTTTGTTCGGCGGCCTGCACCTTTATTTCCACATTCTGAGACGCCAGGGCGACGATCGTCGCTACACCACCCGCCCCTTCCCCACCGACAGCGGCCGCTTCCGGTTCCGGGATCAGGTAAAGGACAATATGTTCCATACCCTGTTCTGGGCCGTTCCCGTCATCACGGCCTACGAGGTGATTACCTATTGGGCGTTCGCCAATGGTTACCTGGGCTTCATTGATCCAGGCACAAATCCGGTATTGTTCTGGGGCTGGTTCGTCGTCCTGTTACTCGTGGCGCCGGTGATCCACTCGATCCATTTCTATTTGGGCCACCGCCTGTTGCATGTGAAATTTCTCTATCGATCTATCCATTCCCTGCACCACAACAACGTCGATGTGGGACCCTGGTCGGGTCTGTCCATGCATCCGGTGGAGCACATACTTTATTTTTCGACTGTGGTGGTGCAATGGCTGTTGGCGCTTCATCCGGTAAACGCGCTCTTTCAGATCCACCTGGCCGCCTTCCTTCCCGCCCTGAGCCATAGCGGGTTCGAAAGGCTGCGGATCGGGAAGAAGCTAACCCTCGACGGTGGCAGCCCCTTCCATTACCTGCATCACAAGTATTTCGAATGCAATTACGGCGGCAGCCTGACGCCGCTTGACGGACTGTTCGGCACTTTCCACGACGGCACCGATGCCTCCCATGCAGCCATGCGGCAGCGTATGCGCAGCCGTCGCGAGGCGATGAACTAAGGCATGTCGTCGACTTTAGCCCGAATTCAGCCTTTCAAACGCTCGCCCGTTTCCGCATCCGCTTTCACGGTTGCCGCGTAAGATGGCAGCTCCGTAATCCTGTCGAAATACGCCTGAACATTGGCGGGCAGCGACTCGCTCACCATACGGCGGTAGCCGCGCATGACGTAACAGATGCTTAAATCAGCGGCGCTCATGGTGTCGCCCAGCAGGCAGGATCGGTCGGACAGCGCGGCATCAAGCGCGGCAACGCAGGCCGTTGCGCGGCCCTTCATCTCCGCCACGACATCGTCGATTTCCGGCTCGAACGCACGCCGATGATTGACGACCTCGCCGAGCGGTCGCGCGAAGGTCGCCTCGGCGAACCAACACCATTGCAGATAGTGCGCGTAGGTCGGATCATCCTTGGCCGGCTGCAGCCGTCCGTTGCCATGGCGATCAAGGATGTACTGCATCATGGCGCAGGACTCGAACATCGTCATATCACCTTCAACCATCACCGGCACCTTGCCCACCGGGTTCAACGCGCGCCATTCCGGCGTGGCGCGGTATTCGGCGGCAAAGTTCACCGGCACGATCTCATAGGGCACCGACAGTTCCTCGCACACCCAGATGGCACGGAAACCGCGCGTTCCAGGGGAGTGGTAAATTTTCATCATGATATAGTTATTCCCGTCTTATCTGTTTAGCCGGCTCCATGAGTGTCGGGCAGGATATTGGCGAATCCAGCTGAACACTTTATCCAAAAGAATGGCACCGGTTGAATGCGACCGTAACTTAAAGGTCTTTGCCATTTTCTGCAAAATGGTGACGCAATGGGCGTTGTGTTTCAAAAATTCAACATCCGATTAGTGTCATTCCCGTCGGTTCTTGGCGCAGCGCGATGTGGGATATCGGGCAAGCCGAGCCTACCCACGGGACCTGGAGAGCCGGTCAAATGGTTCCGATTAGCCGCGACATGCTCTAGGCCGCGCGCTCATCCTTCCAGCGGTAGTAGCGAATGGCCGGCGCCAAGAACCACGGCTTGCCCCAATAATAGGGGCGCGTTGGGACGTCGATTTGGGTTAGGGGGCTGTCGCCTTCTTTCAGGCCCAAGACCTGCTGCCCAATCTTGGTGCCGAAATAGCTGGCGAGTGACACGCCGGAGCCGCAATAGCCCATGGAGTAGTGGATGCCGTTCCGCTCACCTAAATGGGGCATCTCATCGAACGTATAGGCGACAAAGCCCATCCAGGCGTGCGTGACTGGGGTGCCGGCCAGATCGGGGAAGCGCTTGACCATTTCGGCGTGCAAAGCGGGCGTTGCGGCGGTTGGATTGGTCTCGGCTATCGATACGCGGCCGCCAAACAGGATCCGCTCACCCGCGGGATCGGTGCTGTAGTAGACCACCAGCTTTCTGGTATCGTTGATGACCCGCCTTTTCGGGATCAGACGCCGGATCAAGCTTGGCTCCAGCGGTTCGGTCGCGATCATGTAGCTGCCGATGGGAATGACCTGCCGCTGCCAGGGCGACAGGCCGCGCGTGTAGCCATTGGTGGCGACGATGACATTGCGGGCCTTGATTGGCCCTTTGGCAGTGGAAATCGTGAAGTCGCCCGCGGTGCCGGATATGCCTTCTGCTCGGCACTGACCGATCACGGCGGCGCCCGCCTCCCGCGCCCTACCAAGCAAGCCTTTATGATAGGCGCCGGGATCAATACAGGCATGGCGGGGGAACACGACACCGCCGTGGTAGTCGGGGCTGTCGATCTCCGCATGCTGCTCGGCCTTTGGCACGACATAGGCATCTGTTTCCAGGCCCTTTGGCGGGTTTTCGATGGATTTGGCGATCATTTCGAATTGACCTGGCGTGTGCCCGGCATAGAAGCGGCCGACGACGTTGAAATCGCAGTTCAAGCCCTCGGCCTCAACGAATTCGCCGATCCATTTCAGGGCGTTATGGCCTTCCTTGATGATGTCGTAGGCCAGTTTATCGCCCACTTTGCCGCTAAGGTCGCCGTATTGCGGTTTGATCGACGTAGAGACTTGCCCGCCATTGCGGCTGCTGCAACCGCTGCCGATGGCGTTCGCCTCGATGACCACCGTGTGCCGCCCGCCGCGCGCGGTCTGGATCGCCGCGCAAAGGCCCGTATAGCCGGAGCCGATGATCACCACATCGGCGCCGGCGGGCAGGGTGGGTTCCGGCTCAACGCAAAGTGGGCTGCGCTCCCACCAAAAGGGCTCCGGCTTGTAGGAGGCGGCAAACAAGTGGCTACTCATGATGTTTCCTTGATTTCGCTACCTTGAATGCGCGGACGCGTCAGACGCCTCGACGACACCGAACCGGACCGCGTCCCGGTGTGTGGGGACGTTATTTGATCTCATACCCCATGGCCTTGATCTTGGCCTTGGCGGCGGCAGCGACGGCGGCGCCGTATTTCTGGCCCCAGGCCACGCCGGCCTCGCGACTGCCGATCAGGATAGATGACGCCGCTTCGCGGGCCTTCTGGCCAACGGGCGAGGAATGGAAGGCCAACAGGGCGTCAATCTCCTCCGCCGTGAAAATCTTGGCGTAAACCCCGACGATCAGATCCAGGAACTCACCGCGCCGCGCCGTCAATTCAGCCGCGAAGGCATCCACATAGGCATCCGCCATGGTGTTCGAGGAATTGGGATAGTTGGCCAGAAAACTCTGTCGCACCATGGGGCGCTGTTTGTCGACGACCGCGTCCGCCACGGTGCCGGCGCCATCCATCTCGATCAATTGTCGGATCTTGTCGTTCGTACTCTGCCCGGCCAGCGCGGCGGGGGCTGTGAAAACAACCATCGAAATAACAGTCATGGCAATCAGGGCGGCGGCGATACGTTTCATAAAATGCCTCATGGGCTACAGGGATTTGGGTACGCAACTTACCCTAAGAATCATAGCGGTCAAGCCAGGTCAAGTGCGCGAATTGTTGCAGCCCGGCCGTCTCTAGCATACCGTTATCCCAAATGGTGAATGGACAACCAAAATGCCGATTTCGCACCTGGAACATTTCTTGATTGTCGCCGACGATATGGAGGCCACCGCCGCCTGGTATGTGGACATCCTCGGCTTCCAGGTTGGCGAAGCACCGGATTTCGGTACGCCGGTCAAATGGCTTTACCTTGGCGATGGCGCCGGTGATGTCATTCACATTGCCCCGGCGCGCGATGGCGGGGAGGCGAAACGATCACCCGCCAGCCGCGAGGAGATTGCCCGCGGCGGCCGGCCGATACATCATATCGCCTTTCGCGCCAATGGATTGTCGGACACACTGGCGCACCTGCGGGCCCGGGATATCGAATTCGTCGAACAGCAGGCGGGCAGTCAAAACCTCTATCAGGGTTTCCTGGCCGACCCGAACGGTATCACCGTGGAACTGAATTTTCCGGCGGCGGAAGCGGTGGGGTTGGAGGCACCCAAACTGGCCCTGCGTCTGGGCCAGGAGGAATAGGGGGAATAGGAGGATTAGGGTAATGGATCAAAACAAGATCGATCATCTCGCGGCCTTCTCCAAGGCCTTTAACGGCAATGATGTGGCGACAACGACGGAACTGGTAACGGCGGATTTCGTCTGGATCTTTTATGAAGGCCCCAACGCGCCCGACGGCCGGGTCCTGCATGGTCCGGCGGAGGCCTGCGCCGCCGTGGTCGAACGGGCCGAACAGTTGAAGGTGCCCATTCAATTTTCGGAATCAGAACAATATCACTGCGGTGATCGGATCTTCACCACCTACCGGGCCCAGGGAGAGTTTCATACCAGCGGCGCCTTCGATGTGCGCGCGGTGGACATCTATACCTTCCGCGGCGACAAGCTGGCGTCCAAGGATACCTATTGGAAGAAGATCACCCGTTGAGATGCCGCTAAGAGACTGGTGAGGACCATGGGAAGAGCTGCCTTTCTGATCGGCATTTTACCGCTGACGCTGAGCGCATTATTAGGGTGCGCCATACCGGCGAGCGCGGGGCAAAGTTACAACAGCACCCACTACGAATTGCGCCTTGTCACGATCGCCGAGGGTCTGCGTTCGCCCTGGGGCCTGGCGTTTCTGCCCGGCGGCGGGATGCTCGTCACGGAACGGGCGGGCGGCATTCGCATTATCCCGGCCGCGGGCCAAATGTCGCCGCGCCTGGCCGGCGCACCAGCGGTTTATCCCTATGGACAGGGTGGCATGCTGGATGTGGCACTGGACCCTGACTATGCCGCCAACAACCTGATCTATTTGTCCTACGCCGAACCCGGTACCAGCGGGAGGGGCGGCAGTGGTACGGCCGTGGCCCGGGCCCGCCTGGACATCGCCGGCAACCGGCTGCGCGATCTCACCGTGATCTTTCGGCAAATGCCCAAAAGCAGTGGCGGCCGGCATTTCGGCTCCCGCCTGGTCTTCGCCCGCGACGGCAGACTTTTCATTACCATCGGCGAACGGGGCCAGCGCGAGCGGGCCCAAGACTTCACCATCAACCGGGGTCAGGTGGTTCGGATCAATCCCGATGGCACAATTCCCGCTGACAACCCGTTCGTAAACAAAGCTGGCTATCGAGGGGAGGTCTGGTCCCACGGCCATCGCAACCCCCAGGGTGCGGCGCTTCACCCACGTACAGGCAAATTGTGGACGGTCGAGCACGGGGCCATGGGCGGCGATGAAATCAATATCCCCCTGCCAGGCCGGAACTATGGCTGGCCGGTGATCGCGTATGGCCGGCACTATTCCGGCTACAAGATCGGTGTCGGCAGCCGCGCGGAGGGGATGGAGCAGCCCGCGTATTATTGGGATCCCTCCATCGCCCCTTCGGGCATGGCGTTCTATACGGGCGATCGGTTTCCCAAATGGCGGGGCAATCTTTTCGTCGGCGCCCTAAAATTCCGCCTGCTGGTCCGCCTGACGCTGGACGGCGAGAAAGTCATCGCCGAGGAACGCCTGTTGGAAGACCTGGAGGAACGCATCCGAGATGTGCGCCAGGGCCCCGATGGCCTTATTTACCTGCTGACGGATTCGGGCGATGGCCGGATCCTGCGCCTGGAACCTGTTGCACGGTAATTCGCGTGCAATCGCCACCTGGCGAGGCCATATTGCGTTCATGGCTATTCTGAAAATCGCCCGCATGGGCCACCCTGTTTTGCGCCGCCGCGCCGAGGAAATCATCGACCCGACGGCACCGGAAATCCGCGCCCTGGCCGGCGACATGATTGAAACCATGTTTGATGCCCTCGGCGTTGGCCTGGCCGCGCCGCAGGTCCATGTGCCTCTGCGCATGGTGATATTTCGCGCGCCCGTGTCGGAATTTGAGGCGGACGCGGAGGCGGACGAGGATGATGAAAAGCCATTGACCGTCTTGATCAATCCGGTGCTGGAGCCGCAAAGCGATGAAATGCTCGAGGACTGGGAAGGCTGCCTCTCGGTGCCCGGATTGCGCGGCCAGGTGCCCCGTTATGCGCACTTGCGCTATCACGGCGTGGATCTGACGGGCGCGCCCATCGACCGCACTGTCGAAGGCTACCACGCCCGCATCGTACAGCACGAATGTGACCATCTGGACGGCATTTTGTATCCCCAGCGCATGACCGATCTGACCAAGCTGATCTTTGACAGTGAAATGCGCCACGCCATCGCCGAAAAACGTGCCCGGGAAATGACCGGGCAAGCGGAACAGGCGGAGGTCGAAACATGAGCCAGGACCGGGATGGCATCAGGCGGGTGATCCTGCAGGCCGCGCTACGGGCGGTTCCGTTCGATGGCTGGTCTGCCCAAACGCTCGACCAGGCGGTTGAGGCAATCAAGGCAACCGGTATCGACACGGCGCAGGCCCGAAGCGCCTTTCCCGGCGGGGCGAAACAATTGCTTTCCTTCTTCATGGCGGAGGCGGATCGCGACATGGTTGCCGAGGCCGCCGCCCGCGGGCTGCATCAGGGACCGGTGCGGCAGCGGATCGGCGGCATCATCCGCCTGCGCCTGGAGATCCTTGCCCCCCATCGCGAAGCCATCCGCCGCGCCCTGGCCCTGCAACTGCTGCCCGGCAAGGCGCCCAATGCAATTGTCGGATTGTATCGTACCGTCGATGCCATCTGGCGGGCCGCCGGGGACGACAGCGTCGATTTCAATTTCTATAGCAAACGCGCCATTCTGGCGGCGGTCTACAGCGCCACGTTATTGCGTTGGCTGGATGATGCTTCCGAGGATTGTGCTGAAACCTGGGAATTCATGGAGCGCCGTCTGGCCGGCACCGCGCGTATTGGCAAAATAAGCGGCCGGGCGGAAAAATTTCTAAAGCGCCTACCTTCGCCCCTGTCCCCGCTGGTGCGCCTGCGTTACGGCCGTGGTAGCTAGAGCATTTCCGGGTAATTCTGACCCATTTGACCAGTTCTCCAGGCCCCATGGGTAGGCGCGGTACGCAGGTCGATTGGTGCATCGTCTAAGGACCGCAACGCCGCCATGGAGCCTGAAGAACCGGCCTACGGTGGCACCCCCAAGCCATTCGGCGGCGTTGCGTTGCTTGCCCGATGTACCACATCGCGCTGCGCAACGCGCCTACCCGAATGGCTTGGGGATGCCATCAAATGGGTCACAATTACCCGGAAGTGCTCTAGCCAGACGGTATTTTGATCGTCCATTCCACCGTATGGCGCAGCACCTTGCCCAGGGCCTCGTCAAAGGCCGTGATGATCTGCCGGATATCCTTACCCTCGGACTTGACGGCGGCTTCGAAGGTGCGCGAGGCGACAATGGCGCGGCGCGGCTGTTTGACCAGTTTCGCGTTTAGTCGCACCCGGACCACCGGAATGCCCCCCGCATCGAAATATTCGGCCTGAAATTCCCGCAGTTCGGCGATCAGGTTATAATCCGAGCGCAGGCCGATGGCCTTACGGCCCACGGCGATGATGGCGCCGCTGTTTTCGAAACTCTCCACCAACAGGGTTTGCACCATGCGCGGCGCCCGTTCGGTCCAGCGGGCACGGGCGAAGTACTTCAATTCCGTCGGCGACGACCGCAACGCGATGCGATCCACGTTCAAGCCGCCCGACGCGATCGGTTCCTCCACCACCAACTGCCAACTCACCCGCGGCAGTCCCTTTGCGAAAGTGCTTTTCGGCGTCAGGGTGTAAAGATTGGCCGGCGGCCCGCCCAAATTCTTTACTAGGCTGTCACAACCCGTCAGGCCCAGCAAGATGACCATCGCGGCCAATCCAGCCAGTCTGGCCAATCCGGTCACGGTTCCGCGTCGCGATGTCGCCATTCCCATTATTCCCGTCATTCGGTCTCAAAGCCGCCCTGTTGGTTGCCAAAGAGGAAATTCGCCGGATCACTCTGTAAATCCTCAACCAGACGCGATGCGGACGAGATCAGCACCCGTGCTTCTTCCAGGAATCGCGTCAATTCCAGCAGGCCGTCGGTGGTAAAGGCGTTCAGCCCTTCGCGGTTCTCCGACACCATGGTACGCAGGTCCTTGCCCACGGCTTCAAATTCCCGGGCCGCGGCCCGCAATTCGGCCATGGTTTGACGCAAGTCCCCCTCCATCATGCCATCCGCCGTGCTCAATGTGCCGCGGGCCACGGACAGGGTCGCGTCAGCGCTGTCGATCAGGCTGTTCATACGGCCCATCAGTTCATTGGTGCGGGCCGTGATCTGCTGCAAATTGCCCAGCATCTGTTCCAATTCCGGGCCGCGCCGGGCCAGGCGGGTGCTCAAATCATCCACGTTGGTCAAAATACTGTTGAAGGCCGCGCGGTTATCCTCGTTGACCAGCTTGGTCACGGCATCGATCAGTACAATGGCATGGTTGATCAATTCCGGCGCACCGGCGAAGAAAGCCTGAATGGCAGACCGCTCGGACCGCAACATGGGGGCTAGGCCTTCGGGTCCCGGCCTCGGCCTGCCCGCCGCCGCCGTGCCGCCGCTCAATTGCACAAAGGCGACGCCTGTGATGCCCTGCAATTCCAGCATGGCCACCGTGTCGGACTTGACCGGGGTATCGTGGGCAACCTCCAACAGCACCTGGACGCGGCCGGGATCATCGTGGTCGATCTTGATTTCCGTTACCGTGCCGACGGGAATGCCGTTGTAGCGGACATCGCCACCGATGGAGAGGCCGGAGACGGCCTCCTCGAATGTCACGCGGTAGTGTGAAAACTGCTGATCGATTTCGATCTTGGCCAGCCACAACACAAAACCGAACAAGCCGATAACCACGACCAGGACAAACGCCCCGATCACCACATGATTGGCTCTGGTTTCCATCTAACCGCCAACCCCCTCTAATTTTGGCTGCGCCGCACGGGCCCTGGGGCCATGGAAATATTCCCGCAACCAGGGATGTTCGTGGCGCAGCATATCGGCCATGGGGCCAACAACCAAGACGCGCTTGTCCGCCAGTACCGCGATACGGTCGCAAATCGCATGCAGGCTGTCCAGGTCATGGGTCACCATGAACACGGTCAGACCCAGATTTTCCTGCAATTGCCGGATCAGTTGATCGAAGTTGGCGGCGCCGATGGGATCCAGGCCCGCCGTCGGCTCATCCAGGAAGATCAGGTCCGGATCCAGGGCCAGACTGCGGGCCAGACCGGCCCGCTTGCGCATGCCACCAGATAGTTCGGAGGGGTATTTCGAGCCCGCCTCGGGCGGCAGGCCGACCATGGCGATTTTCAGCGCGGCGATTTCGTCCCGCAGGCGCGGCGGCATGCCCAGATGTTCCTTCATGGGGACTTCGATATTCTGCGCCACGGTCAGGGAGGAAAACAGCGCGCCGTCCTGGAACAGCACGCCCCAGCGCTGCTCCAACGCCAGTCTCTCGGCTGGGGTGATCTTGCTCAGGTCCTCGCCAAACACCTCGATCCGGCCCGCCGCCGGCCGGTTCAGGCCAACGATGGTACGCAGCAACACCGACTTGCCGGTGCCCGAACCACCGACGATACCCAGGATTTCACCCCGGCGCACCTCCAGATCCAGGTCCTGATGAATGATCTGATCGCCGAACTGGGTTTTCAGCCCCTGAATTTTGATGATCGCCTCCGCCATCCCTAGACACCCACCGTGGCGAAGAAGATCGAGAACACCGCATCGAATACGATGACCAGGAAAATACCGGTCACCACCGAACGGGTGGTCTGCTGGCCAACGCTTTCCGCGCTGCGGGTGACGCGCAGGCCTTCCAGACAACCGACCATGGCGATCAGAAAGGCGAACACCGGCGCCTTGATCATGCCGACCCAGAAGGACCAGGGCGAAATGGCGCCCTGCAACCGCTCCAGAAACAGTCCCGGTGAAATGTCCAGGGCGCCCCAACACATCAGCATGCCGCCGAACAGGCCCATCATGTCGGCGAAAAAAGCCAGCAGAGGCAAGGTGATCACCAGGGCCAGGACGCGCGGCAACACCAAGACCTCGATCGGGTCCAGGCCCAGGGTCCGCATGGCGTCGACTTCCTCGTTCACCACCATGGAGCCGATCTCGGCCGTGAAGGCGCTGCCCGAGCGGCCCGCCACGACGATTGCCGTCAGCAATATGGCAATCTCGCGCAGGACCGAGACGGCGATCAGGTTGACGACGAAGATTTCGGCCCCGAATCGTTGCAGCTGCGTCGCGCCCTGATAGGCCAGCACCACGCCGATAAGAAACGAGATCAGACCGACAATGGGCAGGGCGTTTAACCCCACCTTCTCCATATGATAGACCAAGGGCACCAGGCGCAAACGGCCAGGATGGCGCAGGGTGCCGGCCAGGGTGGCCAGGATCAAACCCAAAAAGGCGATCTGCTGTTTCGCCTCTTCCGCCACGTCGAGGACGCCGCGGCCCAGATGATCGAGAATAGTGATCAGCGCCCAGGAACGAGGCGGTTCGATCTCGCACGGCTGATCATTGGCCGCGACCACTTCCAACATCGCCGCATGGGCCGGCGACAGCCCGGCGTATTCGGCCCGGGCCCCGGAGTCCCGAAATTCCTTCAAGGTCCGGTACAACAGCCAGGCCCCGGCCGTATCCAACCGTTCCACCTGCCCCAAATCCAGTGTCAGGTCGGATTTTGGCTGCGCCGCATCCATGGGCCCAAGGCCACGCAGTTGACGATCCAGGTGCGTCACGTTGCGGGCATCCCAATGGCCACCGGCCTGCAACAGGACGCCGCCGCCCTCACCCCCCGCCAATTTCAACCAACCGTCCGCCATGCGCCAGCCTGGCATGGGGCGGGGTCGGGGGGCAAGACGGCAGCTTGTGAAATCGCACCGTATTGGGGCTATACCGAATTGGGACTATATTGCCCGCACCGTCAATATTGAGCTGAACCGAGGGACCAAATGCCGAAATTCGCCGCCAACCTGGCCATCATGTTTAACGAGTTCGACTATCCCGACCGCTTCGCCGCCGCCGCCCAGGCCGGCTTCAAGGCCGTGGAAAGTCTGTTCCCTTATGTTCAGGGGACGGAAGAGACCAAGGCTTTAATGGCTGCCGGCGACCTTGAAATGGTTCTGATCAATATGCCGGCGGGGGATTGGGCAAATGGCGAAAGGGGTCTGACCTGTCTGCCTGACCGCAAGTCGGAATATCGCGACGGCATCGGGTTGGCGATTGAATATGCCCAGGCCCTGGGCTGTCGGAATATCCATTCGGTCGCCGGATTGGCGCCCGCCCCCGGCCCGGAACGCGGCGAATTCGAAGATACCTATCGCGAAAACCTGGCCTGGGCGGCGGATCAACTGGCGCCACTGGGTTTAAATTTGATGATGGAGCCCATCAACGGCAAACGGGATGTGCCGGGGATGTTCCTGCAAACCACATCACAAGCCCGGGGCATCATGGCGGAGCTGGGCAAACCGAACCTGCGTCTGCAGTTCGATGTCTATCATGTGCAGATCATGGAGGGCGACCTGGTCCGCCGGTTCGAGGATTGTCTGACCGATATCGGCCATGTGCAGATCGCCAACCCGCCCGACCGGCGGGAGCCGGACGAGGGCGAGATCAATTTCCCCTATCTGTTCGCGGCGATTGACGCCGCCGGCTATGACGGCTGGATCGGCTGCGAATACAATCCGCGCGCCGAAACACGCGCCGGCCTGGGCTGGGGTGCCCAATACGGACTGACGACGAGTTAGAGCAGCCTTCTTTGCGTAATTCCAATTTTGGCGTACATGGCCATTATCCGGAATAACACCACAAGGTCGCAGATTCATATGACGCCGCCGCGGCCCGTGCGGACGCGGAAGGGCCGTTCGATTGCGACGTTCGCACAGGCTTTATACGGAATATCCGTCAGCAACGACAAAATTACCCGGAGCTGCCCTAGGCATTGGCCACGTGGCCATGATGATGTATTTCGGCTGCATGGGACGGCGGAAAACTCAGGCCAGCATGCATCTTTTCGCCGAACGGGTCATACCGGCGTTGGCTGATAGTTAAAAAATTGTTACCGGGAGTCACTGATCAATGAAGCGGTTTCATAAATAATCGTACAATTAAAAAATTTAGAAGTTGACGTAGGCGCTCCAACACCATTTTATTGCGCGTGACAATAAACCTACGGACAATGTTCCAGGGAGGCTATCGTGGGACTTAAAGGAATACTCAAACTATCTACCGCTGCCGTGGTGTCATTGACACTTGTGGCAGGCACGACATCTTCGGCCAATGCTGTCGAAAAGATGAAGTGGAAAATGCAAAGCGCATTCGGCTCCAAACTGTCGATTATCGGCGAAGTGGCCCGGCGTTATCAGGATATCATCAGCGATATGTCTGCCGGCGCCATGAAGATCAAATTCTTCGAGCCTGGCTCGCTGGTACCGACCCTGCAGGGTTGGGACGCGGTCAAGGCCGGTTCGATTGATGCCATGTGGGGCACGGCCGGTTATCACGTTGGCAAATTCCCCGCCCTGTCGTTCTTCACCGCCGTGCCGTTCGGCCCGCGTGGTGGCGAATTCCTGGCCTGGTTGGGCTATGGCGGCGGTGATGAGATCTATGATCGTCTCTATCACGAAAACGGCGTGCATGGTTTGCATTGCGCCCTTATTGCCCCGGAAACTTCGGGCTGGTTCCGTAAGAAATATAATTCAGTAAAGGAACTGAAGGGCCTGAAGATGCGTTTCTTCGGTCTGGGTGCGGTTGTGATGTCCAAGCTTGGTGTCTCGACCCAGCTGCTGGCTGGCGCCGATATTTATCCGGCTCTGGAACGCGGCGTGATCGATGCGACGGAATTCTCCATGCCGTCGATCGATTATGACCTTGGCTTCTATCAGATCGCCAAGTTCAATTATTTCCCAGGCTGGCATCAGCAAAGCTCCATCGGCGAACTGTTGATGAACAAAGCGGGCTGGGATGCCTTGGATAAACAGCAACAGGCGATTATTACTGCCGGTTGTGGCGATTCCGTTACCTGGTCGAACACCCGTTCGGAGGCTTTGCAGTTCGAAGCCATGGCCAAGTTGAAAGCCAAGGGCGTCACCTCGGTGCGCTGGCCCGATACTGACTTGGACATTCTGCGCAAGGCTTGGGAGGAAGTGGTTGTTGAAGAATCAGCCAAGGATCCTCTCTTCAAGGAAGTTGCGGAAAGCTATTCCGCTTTCCGTGCCAAGTACAAGATCTGGAAAGATCACGGCTATCTTAATTGATCGCCGGACTTGACCAAGTTAGGTCATGACTGCAATAAAGCTGGGCCCCGGTTTTTCCGGGGCCCAGTGATATTGACGACCCATAATAAGAACCACGCCGCGGTTTATCGTGCAGTAATCTGAATTTGCTCAGACGATGGCGGCACCAATCGACCCAGCCACTTTGTAACCGGCGCGTTTACCGGAAACGGAAATCAAACTATGGAATTCTTTGCTGAGTATCTTCCCATCTTCATGTTTTTGAGCCTGGCGTGTCTGTTGTTTACCGGGTATCCGGTGGCCTTCATTCTTGGCGGTCTGGCGATCGGCTTTGGCCTGATCGGCCACAGCATGGACATGTTCAAATTAATTGAATATTTCAATTTCATGCCTCGCATCTGGGGCATGGCGGCTGAAAACCTGGTTTTGGTGGCGGTACCGACATTCGTGTTCATGGGCACCATGATGGAACGCAGCGGCATCGCCAACGAGATGCTGTATTGCTGTCAAGTCCTGTTGCGACGGGTCCCGGGCGCGCTCGCCCTGGCCGTAACGGTCATGGGCACCATTCTGGCCGCCATGACGGGCATTATCGGCGCTTCGGTGACCATGATGACGGCCCTGGCCCTGCCGGTGATGTTGCGGCAGGGCTATCATCAGACCCTGGCCACCGGCGTTATAGCGGCCTCGGGCACCTTGGGTATTCTGATCCCGCCGTCGATCATGCTGATTATCATGGCCGACCTGCTGTCGATTTCGGTTGGCACTCTGTTCATGTCGGCGATTATTCCCGGCCTGGTGCTGGCGGCGATGTATCTAACCTTTGTGACATCAT
The DNA here is from genome assembly GCA_018667855.1 of Rhodospirillaceae bacterium. Lineage (GTDB taxonomy): Bacteria > Pseudomonadota > Alphaproteobacteria. Next base: position 7,579 of record JABIRL010000070.1, on the reverse strand, counting down.
GGGCAGCCGCGAAGCCGAGCATCGCGCCAAAACTACCGCCGGAATTGCTGCATGTACCGTCCAATGAACTTGGGCCCCTTTTGGTGCGTGGCTTTTTCCCGCCGGTGTTCCTGATTGCCTTCATCAAGGGTTCCATCCTGCTGGGTTGGGCGACACCGTCCGAAGCCGGCGCGGTGGGTGCTTTCGGCGCCATGGTTATCGCGATGTTCAAGGGCACCTTGAAGTGGGATGTCGTAAAAGGCGTCTGCCAGTCTTCCGGTCTGACCATCGCGATGATCTTTTTCATCGTGATGTCCGCCACCTGCTTCGCCTATGTGTTCCGTTCACTGGGCGGCGACGATGTGGTGGAGGAATTGATCCTGGAAGCCGGTCTGGGTTCCTGGGGCCTGTTGTTCCTGATCATGGCCATCGTGTTCTTCCTGGGCTTTTTCCTGGATTGGGTTGAGATCACGTTGATCGTTCTTCCAGTGTTTGCCCCGTTGGTCGCGGAATTGGATTTCTCCGGCCATGTGGCGGACGAAAACGTGGTTTATTGGTTCACAGTTCTGGTCGCCATCAATCTGCAAACTTCGTTCCTGACCCCGCCATTCGGCTTTGCACTGTTCTATATGAAGGGAATCGCGCCCAAGGAAGTGGATATCAAGAATATCTACCTCGGCATTATTCCTTTCGTGCTCATCCAGCTTCTGGGCGTCATCCTGGTGCTGGTCTGGCCCAAGATCGCATTGTGGCTGCCGAATTTAGTATACGCGTAGATTGGGAGACTGAGAGATGACAGAATCGACAATGACCGGCCACGAGATGAGCTCCCATCCCATGGTGCTGCTTTCCTACAAGCTGAGGAATTTCGTGGAATGGTTTGGTCAACGGGGCGCCTATTTCATCCTGCCTCTGGTTCTATTCACCATGTTGGATGTATTTGGCCGTAAAATGACCAATCAGACCATTTTTGGCATGTCTATTGATGCGCAACTTTGGTTGGTGGAAAATGTCAGCCCGATGTTCCAATCCACAATGTTGCAAGAGTTGGAATGGCATGTACACACGGCGTTGTTCTCGTTGGTTCTGGGTTACGGGTTCACGCGCAACCGCCATGTACGGGTTGATTTGGTGCGCATGCATTTGCAGACCAAGATGCAGGCGGCCATTGAATTTATCGGCACCACGTTTTTCATGATCCCTTACACCATCGTGGTGCTCTATTTCTGCTACGTCTTCACTTATGATTCCTTTATCACGAACGAGATTTCACCCTCGTTGGTGGGGATGAGCCACCGTTGGGTCATCAAGACGGTTTTGGGCGTCGGCCTGGTCGTTGCCCTGGCTTCGGGCGTTGCGGTCTGGCTGCAGTCGGTAGTTGTGTTGTTCGGCCCAAAGGACGTCCGGTTCGAATTGATGACCTTGGAGTGGCCCGAAGATATGGGCGACGGCGTCGAGGGCTACAAGCGGATGGTCCTGGACGACCAGGAAACCGATATGAAAAAGATCGGCGAAGCCGGCAAAGGTTAGCTGGGTTTTACCCCTAAAACAAAGCCCCCGGCGACATCGTCCCGGGGGCTTTTTTTTGTGCGCTACCGTGTCGGTTTGTCAGTTCTTCTTGCCGTGAAACTGAACTTTTTCGGCGATCTGCCTTTCCAGCTGATTGACCGGCGTGCTGAAATAGGAAAGCGGTACGTGAATTGACGGCCAGCCTTTCATTTGCCCCTCGAACTTCGCCGCCTGGGGCGAGAAAGCCGCGAACATGCCGACCCTCCGGCGCATATGCCGGGCGGCCTGTTCTTCCAATTCGTTGTCATCCACGGCGATCATCAAGACCCGCCGCAGCAATGTCGCTTTCGAAGTGCCCAATCCCACGACCGCATTCCAGGGGATCAACCCCACGTCCGGCCGACGGCAACGAATTCCCTCGTCATCAATTATCAGCACGGGCTTTTTGTCGAAGGCCATCTGCAACAAAGTAAAGGTGGTCAACCCACCGATCATCGCGGCCGCAATGTGCAACATCGTGCCGCCGCCCAGGATATCCCTGCCCGTGAGGGCGGCCGCAAGCGATACGGCCGTGACCAGGACGCAGGGGGCGGCCAGGACCCCCAGCTTGACCATGGAATTGTAGGCCACGATTGGCTCCGCCCGGGCTTTCTCTCGTTTCTTTCGCCGGGAAGGGCCTTTATTGCCATCGCCGCGCTGCTGCCGTTCTTGCTGCATTTGAACTCCATAATCAGGGTCATTCACAGCACGGGGCGGTGAATGACATTTAGGTCCCCGGCGGCACCGCGCCCAGGTGATCAATGACCTCCCGCACGCCGGCGATTTCCTTTGCTGCTACCAGCATCGCCTTACGTTCCGCCTCGGTCTCAACCCAACCCCATAGCTCTACCACACCATCCGTGACAATTACATTGGTCGCGCCATGGCTGGTCCAGCCCTTGTCCTGTAGCGCCGCATGAACATCATGACGGACCGTGCGGTCATCGGCGGTCGGTGCCTGGGGGCCGTCATCGCGATGGCCGGCCAGGGCTTGTAGCAGATTGCCGCGAGAAACGATACCGACCAGATTGCCGCCTTCGAGAACCGGCACCCGCTTGATATGATTGTCTTCCAACAATCTGGCAATGGTCGTGGTCGGCGACGCCTCGGAAACACTGATAATATCCGTCGTCATGATATCCGCCGCCGTGCCGCCATGCTGTTTTACGAAATCCTTGGCGTCCTGCTCGGGGGTCGAAACCAACCGCAGCCACCACGAACGTTGCCGTTCGCCGCGCAAGCCGGCCTGCTGCAGCAAATCGCCCTCGCTCACCATGCCGACGGGCTGGCCGTCGCCGTCAACAACGGGTACGCCGGAAATTCTATTGTCGATCAATACCTGGGCAATATCGGAAACCGTCATTTCAGGCGGCACCGTTACAACGTTGGTTGTCATGATATCTCTTGCTAGCATGATTTCACCCTCCTCTCATCCAAGTCCGGAATTAGACGGGGGCATCTCTCGGCAGCCCCGCCTTCTTTTCAAATATGGCGCTGAAGTGGGCAAGAAACAGGCCCTGCGACAAAAAGTGCCAATTCCGACCAGACCAAAATCACGCGATATTGATTCGATGATGAACATCCCTTGTCGCAAAAAGCCCTTTAGCTATCGCTCGGATGTTCGAGGATTTACGCGATGACACCGATTTTCAGACGCCTCCTGCCGGCCTTGGTCTTTTGGGTATTATCCAATACCGCCATGGCCCAGGTCATCATTGCGCCGGATCAGGCGCTACAGCTGGCGCGTGGCGGCGATATCACGATTATCGATATCCGGCGGCCGGATGAATGGCGGAAAACTGGCATTCCCTTGGGCGCGGAGAGGGCGACGGTTCGATTCAACCGCGGTGCAAACAGCTTCCTTCGCCGTATCGCGCAACTGACCGGCGGCGACAAGACCAAGCGAATTGCCCTAATCTGCGCCGCTGGCGTTCGCTCGAAACACGCCAGTCGATTGCTTAGCAACCGCGGGTATACGCAGGTCCTGGATATCAGCGAAGGTGTGCAGGGCAATCATAGAGGCGTCGGATGGCTGGCCAGGGATCTGCCGGTAAACGCCTGCGAGGATTGCAAATAGTGCGTCAGTCGGGGTGGATCACGCGCGACGATCCGCCGCTACCATGTTCGCGGCGCTTGTGCTAGGAAAGGCCCGCGTGGCCAGTGCCACTGATGATTTTACGTTGTTTACGCCTTAAGGAGATACAGATGCGGAAGTTTCGATTGCCGGTGGTTGTTGCCGCCATCGCCATGGCCCTGACGTTCAGCGTGGCGGATGCCGCCAGCGTTAAGAAGGGCAAGAAAGTATTCAAGAAATGCAAGGCCTGCCACACGTTGAAGGCTGGCGGCAAAAACAAGGTCGGACCGAACCTGAACGGCGTATTTGGCCGCAAGGCCGGGGCCGTGGCCGGATTTAAATATTCCAAGGCCATGAAGGCCTCGGGCATAGTCTGGGATGATGCCCTGCTGGACAAGTATCTGACCAAGCCTAAGAAGCTTGTGCCGAAGACCAAAATGGCCTTCGCCGGGCTGAAGAAAAAGTCCCATCGTGAAAACCTGATCGCCTATCTGAAAGAAGCAACAAAATAGATTATTTCTGGCGGTTTTCAGCTGGTTTCAAGCCGGTGCCCTAACGGGCGCCGGCTTTTTATCGCGCGGTTAACCAAACGTTATTCGAATCCCCCTAGATTTTCAGTAAGGAAGACATCGGCGGCACCGCCCACGACGGCTTTCATCAGAGAATTTTTCTTTCCGGGGTTGCATAATGGCACAGCCTGCCCGCCAGGCAGAAGATACCGATGACGCCAGGCAAGCTGAAAGTGCCGGGGCGGACCGCGGTACCGCGACGGAAATAGATCTGTCGGCGCTTATGCGTTCGTGTCGTTGGGCAATTGAAGAAGAACGCCTGCATGAACTACGCATACCGCTCGCCAACGGCGTCCCAGCTTATGTGGAACTGCCGCATGAGAACGAAGCTGTTTTCACGAACGGCAATCAGGCGACCACGTTACCTGACAACGATGATATTGAACGGTTCATTTCGGCCTTTGGCGTTTCACTGTTGTGTTACGGATACCCCTATTTGCAATATGCCGACGGTTCGATCCGGCCCCTGTTCCTGATGCGGGCAAAGATTGAAGATGGTGTTTTATGCCCGGATCCCGACGGCTATCTGAAGGTCAACTGTGCCTTGCTGCAGGACCAGGGCGTGGAGCCTTTGCATATTCAGGGTTTAGCCCATCAAATGGCGGACACCGCCATGCCTTTCGCCGAAAAACTGGCGACGATCGCCAAGCGACTGCGTCTGGCGGCGGACCGCTTCGACCCGGCGAAGCTGGATGAAATCGCCGCACCTGGCGCCCTGGGACGCATGCAGTGGCGTAACCGTCCTGTTCTGGCTTCAGCGACTATGGCGCCTTCAATTTCCGCCTTGCTGCGTGATCTGAACGATTTAAGCAGTCCGGAAGCCCAACAACACATGGATGGCACCGCCTTGGGTGGCATCCGCAATGCCGGCAATACCGGCAACGGCGGTGCCGAGGGCGCCGATGAAGGCGGCGACAACGACTTGCAGCCGCATCTCGACAGCCCCATGGTGTTCGACATGCATCGCCTGGGCTATAGCCAGACCCAAACGGTCCGCGCCGGGATGAAGCACCAATTGATCGCGGTTACCGCGCCACCGGGTACCGGGCAGATGGCAACCGTGGTCAACCTGATCGCCACGGCCGTCATGAACGGCCAAAGCGTCTTGTACACCGCCCGGCGGCGGGAGACCGTGGATGCCATGACAAAGCATCTGAACGCCTGGATAGGGCGCAAAATGTCGGCCGTCGTCCGGGTTGGCGATACCCAGGTCAATGAGACATGCTCCGCCGCCCTGACCGAAACCTTGCGCGAAATTCAACGGCCGGAATCCGAGACCTTCGACGAGGAAGAAGGCGAAGCGCCGAAAGAGAAAGAAAAAACACCCTCGAGCCGGGAGAAACCCACCCTCAAGGATATGGAGGAGCTGGATCGTCTGCCGGCGGCCGATAATGAAGGCGTCGACCCCCTGCGCGCGGCCCATGCCCGGGTCAACGAACTTAACACCCTGGTGCGCCGCGAGGCGCATGAACTTGGCCTAGGCCAGCTGCCGCCTGCCCGCCGTATGACACCCTGCCCCAACAAGCAGACCATGCAGGAATGGCGGGAGGAATTCGCCATCCTGAATGGCGATAAAAGCGGCGGCATCGGCAAAATGATGAAGGGCATGCTGTCCCGCAATGACGGCCGCGATGATTTGCTGTCGGCCATCCGAACCGCCGTGGGTAAGCTGCCTTCCTTCCTTGCCGAAGAGGCGGCGGACGACCTGGACGATGAAGATCAACTGGTGGGGATCGCCGCCGGATTGGAAGTCATCGATCTCTATTTCAAATGGCGGCAGATGGTCGCGAAACGGGACGCCGCCATACGGGATCTGATCCGGTTCAAGGACTGCCGGACCTTGGAATTACAGGCCATGAATCAATCCGCGCGCAAGATTTCCGGCGTGCGCGAGTTGTACCGGGATTATTGGACCGACCGGTTGGAAGATGACCCGGCGGTGCTGGAGCACCAGATAACGACTTTTTTCGACTTGATCGACAAACGCAACGAAGGCGATATCAATGAAACCCGGGCGCATCGCTCGTCCCGTCTGGCCCAGGCGGTGGGCATTTTGGCCGAACAGCTACCGGTCTGGACCGCCACCCTGGAAGAGGCCGGGCAGGCGCTGCCGCTTGAGCCGGGATACTTCGACCTGGTCATTGTCGATGAAGCCGATCTTGGCGATCTGGGCGTCGTCTTGCCGGTCTTGTACCGCGGCAAGCGGGCGGCGGTATTCGGCGCGGCCCGTCATGACCAACGCCCCTCACCCCTGCCGCCCGAATGGGAGGCGAAACGCCGGGTTGCCCAGACCAATTCCAACGTCACCATGTCACCGGCCAGCTTGACGGCGCTGGGTAACCTGTCCGCGCTGCTGTCCGCCACGGGAGGCGTATTTCAGCTGCTGGAGCATTATCGCTCCCACCCCCGCATCGCGGAATACCTGTCTTCGACATTCTATGAAAATTCCATGGTGGTCCAAACCAACTTCCGCAAATTGCGCTCCGACGCGCCGGACAATCAATTGGGCGTGCAATGGCATCATGTCACCGGCCGCATGGCCGTCGTCGGCAATAATTCAGTCAACGAGTCCGAGATCAAGCAAGCGGAAAAGTTAATCAGGTCCTGGATCGATGACGGCCTATTCAACAGCCTGCCGCGCCGCTCGGTCGGCATTGCAACGCCAATCCCCGCCCAGGCGGAACAGGTCAGGGAATTCATCAAACGCGGCAATATACCCGGCAATGTCCGTGAGCGCATCACCGTGGCGACGCCGGATTTGTTTCTCGGCCGGCAGGTCGATTTCATCGTTCTGCTGCCCGGCTTGTCCCCGGACGCACCGGAGGCGTTGAACCAGGCCCTGGCGGGGGCCGAGGATTTGTATCACGATGTGGTCGGCGCCGCCCGCCTGGGACTGCACATTGTCGGTGACCGGGATGTCTGCCGCGATATTGGAGGCCTTTGCGCCGCCCTGTCGAATTTTGCCGAAGATCCCCCGTCCTTTGACGCGGACGGCAACTTGATCGCCGATGAGTTCGAAATCAGATTTGACAAAGCCTTTGACGACAAGAATGCCGAGGCGCCGCTTAACCCCTGGCCCGTGCTGCGCCAGATGCTGTTAACGGCCGGATATCCCTTTCAGTGCAATGTGGCGGAAGGGGAGCAAACCCTTGCCGTACGCTTGGTTTCACCCTTGGGCGGACGCTACAATATCGAAATCGCGGCGCCGCTGGAGGCTATTCGCGGCGAACATGAGCTGGATGCCGAGAATAATCATGACGAAGTCGTCATCGGACGCGGCTATCAAGTCTTGCGCCTGTCACCTTCCGAGATTCTGGAAAAAGAAAACTTTATCATGGAACGCCTACAGCGCATGGTGTGATTGACAAGGGGCTATGCACTCCGGCTTGAACCAGCATGGCCGAACGCG
>JABIRL010000315.1 GCA_018667855.1 Rhodospirillaceae bacterium | reverse complement strand
GTTTCTTTTACGGCGGGGTCGCCTCCCTGTTCCCGGCGCTGGTGGGCGATCTGTTCGGGCGCACTCATGCCGGCGCCATCGGTGGGTTCATATTCGGCTGCGCAGGCATCCTGGGTGCCTGGGGCCCGGCGCTCGCCGGTTACCTGCGCGATGTCAACGGCGACTACCGGCTGGCCTTCATCCTATGCGCCTGCGCCGCGACGTGCGCCCTGTTCGGGTTTGTCTTCCTGCCCCGGCCCCGGCCTGGATAAACGATAATGCCGGCCTCTGCCCGCTATGCCTGTTCGTCCAATGCCGCCAGGACCTTGGGCGGCGACATGGGCAGATCGCTCAGGCGCAGGCCGGTGGCATTGGCGATAGCGTTGCCGATGGCCGCCATGGGTGGTGCGATGGGAACTTCGCCGACGCCGCGAACGCCGTGGGGGTGGGCATCGTTGGGGATTTCGACCACCACCGCCTCGATCATGGGCAGGTCGGATGCGACGGGCATGCGGTAGTCCAGGAAACCGGCGTTTTCCAGCTGGCCATTGTCGTCATAGATGTATTCTTCGTTCAGGGCCCAGCCCACGCCTTGGGCCACGCCGCCCTGGATCTGACCCTCCACATAGCTGGGATGAATGGCGCGGCCGGCATCCTGCACCGCCGTATAGCGGAGAATGGCCACATGCCCGGTATCGGGGTCAACTTCCACATCGCAGACATGGGTGGTGAAGGCCGGGGCCGCCCCTTGGGCATTGATGGACACCTGGCCATTGATGGGCCCGCCCGTGGCATTAGCCTTGGCCGCTAGATCGCCCAGGGATAGCGGCTCGAACTCCCCGGCGTTGGAGCCGGCGGGCCGGGCCTCGCCGTCTTCCCACACAACCGCCTCCACATCGATTTCCCAGATCATCGCGGCCCGTTCGCGCAAGGTCGTGATGACTTTTTCCGTCACCTGGGTCACCGCCATGCCGGCGGAAAAGGTCACCCGGCTGCCGCCCGTGGTGGCGCTGATGCCGATGGAATTGGTATCGCCGATCTGGGCCCGGACGGCCCGGTAATCAACGCCCAGCATCTCGGCCGTGATATTGACCATGGATGCCCGGCTGCCGCCGATATCGGGATGGCCGGTGATGATCGTGGCGGTGCCGTCTTCATTGATATGCAGCTGGGCACTGGATTCGCCCCCCACATTGAACCAGAAGCCGCACGCCACGCCGCGGCCCTGATTGGGTCCCAGCGGCGCGCTGTAATGGGCGTGCGCTTTCGCGGCCTCCAGGGTTTCCACGAAGCCGATTTTCTTGAAGGTCGGGCCATAGGCGGCTTTCGAACCTTCCTTGGCGGCGTTCTGCAAACGAAATTCCACCGGATCAAGGCCCAGTTTGTCGGCCAACTCGTCCATGGTGCTCTCCACCGCATGGGCCGCGATGGGGGCGCCGGGGGCGCGGTAGGCGTTGGATTTGGGCCGGTTCATGACCACGTCGATGCCCACTGATTCCACATTCTCGATGTCATAGGGCGCGAAGGCGCACATGGCCGCCGGGCGCGCAGGCGCACCCGGAAAGGCACCGGCCTGAAAGCGGAAGGTCGCCGACCCGGCGGTGATCTTGCCGTCCTTGGTGGCGCCGATCCTGACCGTATTCCACGAGCCCGAAGTCGGTCCTGTGGCGCGGAAGATCTCTTCACGCGACATCACCATCTTGACCGGAGAGCCGGATTTGCGCGCCAGCACCATGGCCAGCGGCTCCAGATAGACAATGGTCTTGCCGCCGAAACCGCCGCCGATTTCGGCCGGGATGGCGCGGATGTCGGCAACCGACATACCGGTCATCTTGGCCGTGGCGTTACGGACCATGAAATGGCCCTGGCTGCTGCTCCAGATGGTTGCCTGGCCGTCCTTGGCCATGCTGATCAGGCAGGCGTGGGGTTCGATATAGCCCTGGTGGATCGGCTTCGTCCGATAGCTCCGTTCGACGATGACGTCGGCGGCGGCGAAACCCGCATCAAGATCGCCGACCTTGAATTCCAGGCGGTTGGCAATGTTCGAAGCCGTTTCCGGTTTTGGCGTGACCCCACCCGTGCGCAGAAAATCATGCAGTACCGGCGCATCCGGCTGCATGGCGTCCTCTACATCGATGACGTGGGGCAGAATTTCGTAGTCGACCTCAATCAATTCCAAAGCTGCGCTAGCGATGGTATTCGATATGGCGGCGACGGCGGCGACCGCGTGACCCGCATACAATACCTTGTCCCGCGCCATCACATTGCGCGAGACAAAGCGCATGTCGGCGGGGCCGACCATCAGCGGTTTGTCCAGCGGAATATTTGCCAAATCATCGCCGCACATGACGGCCTTGACGCCGGGCAGGGCGGCGGCTTTGTCCAGGTTGATGGACTTGATTATGGCGTGGGGGTGCGGGCTGCGCAGAACCTTGCCCCACAGCATCCCCGGCAGGCTGAAATCCGCCCCGAACGTCGCCCGGCCCGTGACCTTGTCGGCGCCGTCCGGCCGAATTGTCCGCTTGCCGATCCAGTTGTTGTCCGCGACTTTCGTATCCATCCCCAAACTCTCCCCTAATTTCCTGTCGTTGCCCTATACCAGCGGCACTACGTTGGTGGCAAATTCTTCCATGCGGTCCAGCATGGCGTTCAAATCATTGGCCACTAAATTGATGATCATGGATGTGGTGCCGGCTTCGGCGAAGGCGTTGATATCTTCGGCCCGTTGCGCCGCGCTGCCGGTGCAGATCAGGCGGCCGCCGTCGGGGTGTTGCTGTTCCTCCACCGAATGGAAGGGGCAGTTGTATGCCAGGCCGATGGAGGCGGGATCGCGGCCCGCTTCCTCCGCCAGGCCATGCAGGCGTTCGATGCGCGTCTTATAGGCGGCAACGGTGTCCATGCGGAATTGTGGGTTGGAGCCGAAGGGATACCAGACATCGCCCATGGCCACGGTGCGGCGCAGAGCCGGTGCGCTTTCGCCACCAATCCAGATTGGCGGGTGGGGGGTTTGTACCGGCTTCGGGTCCATGCCGATTTTGTCGAATTTGACGAAGTCGCCGTCATAAACCGGCCGCGCCTGGGTCCAGACCGCCTTGATGGCCTCGATATATTCGTTGGTGACCTGGCCGCGGGCATCGAAAGGCGGCAGGCCCAGGGCCTCGAACTCCTCGCGCATCCAGCCGGCGCCGCAACCGAAGGTGATGCGGCCGTCAGTCAACTGATCCAGCGTGGCCAGGGACTTGGCCATGAACAAGGGACTGCGGTGGGGCACCACGGTGACCGAGGTCAACAACCTGACGCGGCTGGTGATGCCAGCCAGCCAGGACAGCAGGGTGAACTGCTCCATGCACTCAACATCCCCGCCTTCGGACCAGGGAAAATCACCGGTCTCCGAATAGGGGTATTTGGAATCTATTTCCGTCGGCACCACGATGTGATCCGACACGGTGATATATTCATAGCCCAGGGCCTCGGCCCGTTCGGCGAGGGTGCGGATACTGGCCGCGTTGGCCAAGGGGCCGCGGATTGGCATGCTGAGGCCGAATTTCATTGTCGTCTCCCGTATTTGATGTTTGCTCGATTGTACACCAAAGCCGCGCAGGTTAGGCTAAGAGCGGTTTAAATTTCAAGGGGAGCGGGAAAATGGATGAAACGACCTTTCGCGAAAAACTGCAACAGGACGGTTATGGTGATCCGGCCATCAAGGAAATGGCACCCAACCATACGGAAGACACCCATACCCATGATTTCGGTGCTTCGATCCTGGTGCTTGATGGTGAAATCTCCGTCACGATGGAAGATGGCGTGGTGACCTGCCGGGCCGGCGACACCTTTGCCCTGGATGCCAATATGCCCCATGCCGAACAGATCGGTGACGAGGGCGTACGTTTCCTTGTTGGTAGAAAGTAGGTTCAAGATGCAGTTTCAAGACAAAGTAACCGTGGTCACCGGTGGCGCTTCAGGCATAGGCGCGGCCTGTTGCCGGAACTTCGCCGCGCGCGGCGCCAAGGTCGTTGTGGTCGATCTGAACGGCGACGGCGCCCAGTCAGTGGCGGCGGAATTTGGCGGCCTCGGTGTTGGTTGCGATGTTGGTGACGAGGGCGCCATCGATGCATTGGTTAAGCAGACGGAAGATACCCACGGCCCCATCGACATTTTCTTCAACAACGCGGGCATCAATTCGGGGCGGGAAATCCTGAATACGGATCTCTCGGTCTGGGCCGATCAATGGCAGGTCAACCTAATGTCCCATGTCTATGCTGTGCGGGCCGTATTGCCGGGCATGATTGAACGGGGCAGCGGCTATTTGCTGCATACCGCGTCCATGGCCGGCATTTTGATGTCCCACGGCAATCTGCCCTACACCGTTTCCAAACATGCTGTGGTCGGCCTGGCGGAATATCTTTCCGTCACCCATCATCACCAGGGCATTCGGGTATCATTGCTGGCGCCCCTGGGCGTGCGCACGCCCATGCTGGGGGACACCGACAAACCATTCGCCGCCAATGTCGCTGGTCCCATCAAGGAACCGGAAGAGGTAGCCGAGCAGGTCGCGACGGCGGTGGAAGAGGAGCGCTTCCTCATCCTGACGGACGAAATCGCCCAGACCTGGATGGACTTCAAGACCAACGATCTGGAACGCTGGCTCAAAGGCATGCGCCGCATGCACGACAAACTCGAAGGCCTCGGCGGCCGCGATCCTTAGTTCCTAGACAGTCCCGCGGCGGGTTGCCACGATGGCGCCGGCAATGGGGTGAATACGAAATTCGGTGGTCAGCATGTCCGGATGGTTGAACCAATAGTCGCGCGCCCTGTTCACGTTTCTGCCATGGGTGTCTTCGGCCGGCTGTCGCGCCGGCGGCCATTGTTCCAGGGCCGGGTGCATGTCGTCCAGGATCACCGTGCCGCCCACCACCAGCAATTCGGTCGGATCGGCGGGCAGATCGCCGTCCCGCTTGCCGCCACCGCCGCCGTCCAGGACCGCCAGATCGAACGGGCCGTGTGGCACGATTTGGCGCCAATCGCCCTGCAAAATTTCGACGTTGCCACAATCCGCGAACAACGACCGGCAGGCGGCCGCCCGCTCCGGGTCTATCTCGACGCTGATCAGCCGCGTCGCCGTGCTGACGGCGCTGACCATCCAGGCCAATCCGACACCGCATCCGGTGCCGGTCTCGGCGATACGGCCGCCCTCCCGTCCCGCCGCCAGTATTTGCAGCAGTCGCCCTTGGGCAGGCACGCAGGATGATGGGAAATCCATGCGGCGCGCCAAATTGACCGCCGACTTTACCAGGGGCGGTAAATCACTCACGTCGTCATAAAGCGACGTTTTATTGATATCCTCGGCCATTTAGGCCCATCCGTTGTCGGCGCGGCGCCGGGGCCCGATGGAGCCCCGGCGCCGTATATCAGCTAAGTCCAAGCAGGGGCGCCACATCCGTACTCTTCCACGCCGGTACCGCTTCCAAGCGGGCCATCCAGGCGCGGATGTTGCCATAGTTTTCCAGCGGCAGTTTCTGCTGGATGTGCAGATGCATGGGCGATGCCACGGCGATATCGGCGATGCCCGGCTCCGGCGTGCTGATCCAGTCCCGGCCCGCCAGTTGCGCATCCAGGATACCGGCCAGTTTGTTGAACCGCTCGGCCTCGCCATCCAGAATGGCCTGATCGGGCTCGGCCCCCAGGATCGGCTTGACCACGTTTTCCACCAGATAGACATAGCAGCTGGGGAACCATTGGTTGGCCTCCCACAGCAGCCAGCGATTAATATCGGCCCGCACCTTCAGGTCCGCCGGATAGGCCGAGGCCGCACCCGCCTTGTCGGCGCCGTATTGCAGAATGGCATTGGATTCCCAAAGCTTCAAATCACCGTCAACCAGTGCCGGCAGGGACGCATTCGGGTTGATCGCCATATATTCCGGCGCCTGCTGGCCTTGCGTGAAGTAATCGATATCCACGGTCTCGAAATCAATGTCCATCAGCTTGAAGCCGGCCAGGACCTTGCGGCAGTTCACGGTTCTCGGATCATAATAGAGTTTCATCGGTCGCTCCCCAATTTTGGAATTTTTTTCACCCATTCGGTGGCGAGAATGCAGGCAAATTTGGGGTAGGTCTATCGATAATTTCTCCATAAGATAGGCTGAAACAGGACATGGGGTACGCGGAATGCCAGAGAACGGATTGGTTGCCATCGTCAAGCGGGATTGCCCGACCTGCGTCATGGTCGCACCGGTGCTGCAGCAATTGCTGCGGAACGGTGAATTGACGGTCTACAGCCAGGACGATCCGAACTTCCCGGAAGGTATTGAAGTCGTCGCTGACGATACGGCGCTGGATGCCTCCTATCGTCTGAATGTAGAGATCGTGCCCACCCTGGTGCGGTTCGAGGGCGGCACGGAGGTTGATCGCACTTATGGCTGGGACCGCACCGCGTGGGAGAAAGTCGCGGGCGCTGACGGCCTGGGGACTGATCTGCCGGATTTCAAGCCGGGCTGCGGCGCCCTGAACCAGGAGCAGGACCGCCTGGCGGAATTGCGTATCCGTCATGGCGACACGCCCATGGTTTCCCGCCTGGTGCCGCTGGGCGCCAAGGAAGATGCCATCGAGGCTTGTTTTGAACGCGGCTGGAGCGATGGCCTGCCCGTGGTGCCGCCAACCCAGGAACGGGTGCTGGCCATGTTGGAAGGCACCACCAGGGCGGCCGATGAAGTGTTGGGCCTGATGCCGTCGAACTTGGATACCTGCACGGTGGAAAAGGTCGTCATCAACGCGGTCATGGCAGGCTGCCGGCCTGAATATATGCCCGTGGTGCTGGCCGCGATCGAGGCGGTGCTGGACGAGGATTATTGCCTGCACGGGACCTTGGCGACGACGCGGTTCGTTGGGCCAGTGGTCATCGTCAACGGCCCCATCGCGCAACAGATCGGCATGAACGGTAAGGGCAATGCCCTGGGCCAGGGCAATCGCGCCAACGCCACCATCGGCCGGGCCGTGCAACTGGCGGTGCGCAACATCGGCGGCGGCAAGCCCCAGGGCGTGGACCGGGCGACGCTGGGTAATCCCGGCAAGCTCAGCTATTGCTTCTGCGAGGACGAGGAAGGCTCCGCCTGGGAGCCGCTGACCGTGGATCGCGGCCTGTCGGCGGGCGCGAATGCGGTAACGGTATTCGCGGGCTATGGCCTGCAAGGGGTGATCGATGACAAGGCGCGTTCGCCCGAGGAACTTGTGCAGACCTTCGCCACCTGTCTGCATGCCGTCGACAATATCCACAAAATTCCCGGGCCGGATTGTTTGTTGGTGGTCTGCCCCGAGCACGAGCGAACCTTGATGGAGGGCGGTTGGGACAAGGCCCGCTTCCATTCCGAGATCATGGCCCGCATGCAGCTCAAGGCGGAGGACGTCATGCGCGGCGCCCACGGCATGGCCGAAGGGGTACCCGCCAAGATGGCCGGCAAGACCGTGCCGAAATTGTTGCCCACGGGCCTATTGATTGTCCGCGCCGGTGGCGGTGCGGGCAAATTTTCCGGTATTATCGCTGGCTGGACACCGGGCGTACCTGAATCCAGCCGCCCCGTAACGAAGGAGATAAGGACATGAGTTTAGATAGCCTATTGGATCCCACGGGAGAGCGGGAGGCGGTGGAACGACCGCGTCTGGCGCGGCCCAAATCCCTGGACGGCCTGACCGTCGGGGTCCTGGATATTTCCAAGGTCCGCGGCGACGTGTTTGTCGAGGAAGTCGCCACCCTGCTGGAAGGCCGCGGCATCGCCGTCAAACGCTACCGCAAGCCCACCGTGGCGCGGACAGCGCCCAAGGCCATCGAACAGGCCATCGTCGAAGAGGTCGATGTCGTCGTTGAAGGCCTGGCTGATTGAGGCAGCTGCACGTCGTGCTGTACGCATGACATGCTGAACCTGGAAAGCCGGGGCATTCCCGTAGTTGGTGTCGCCACCACGGAATTTATCGAAGCGGCAGCGGTACAGTCGGAGGCCCTGGGGTTTGATCCGGCCTATATCTGGGTGCCGCATCCGATCCAGGACCGCACGGATGATGAATTGCACGCGCTGGCCGCCCGCCATGTGGATGAGATCGTCGCCGCCCTGACCGATCAGGGGTAAGCGGTGGCGGATGGGACCAGGGTCGCCGTAACCGGTGCGTCCGGTTTCATCGCCCTGCACGTCATCGCCGAATTGCTGGACCAGGGCTATGTGGTGCGGGGTACCCTGCGCGACATGGCGCGGGGTGAGGGGATTCGTGCCGCACTGGACCGGCATACGGAAACTTCGAACCTCGATTTTATTCAAACTGATCTGACCTCCGACGATGGCTGGGACGCGGCCTTCGCCGGGTGCGCGTTTGTCGTGCACGTGGCATCGCCGGTTCCCATATTGGAGCCCAAGAACCATGACGACCTGATTATTCCCGCCCGGGACGGCGCCATACGGGCGCTGGGCGCGGCTTCGCGGGCCGGTGTAAAACGTGTGGTCATGACATCGTCGGTCGCCGCGATTAGCTATGGCCACGACAGCGACGGCGACAGCATCTTCACCGAAGACGATTGGAGTGTTTTGAAGCCGGAAATCGGCGCCTATGCCAATTCGAAAACCATGGCCGAGCGCGCGGCTTGGGATTTCGTCGCCGAACTGCCGTCCGATGCAACCCTCGATTTGGTGACCATCAATCCATCGCTGGTGATCGGCCCCTTGATCGATCCCGACGGCAGCGCTTCTATCGAAGTTGTGCGGAAACTTCTGGCGCGGGAAGTACCCGGATGTCCGAAAATAGGCCTCAACCTTGTCGATGTGCGGGACGTCGCGGCCGCTCACATCGCCGCCATGACAGCGCCGAATGCTCCCGGCAACCGCTATCTCTGCACCGCGGAATTCATGTGGCTGTCCCAGCTGGCCCGACAACTGGACAAGGAATTCCGCACGCGGGGCTATCCTGTGCCGACCCTTGCACTACCGAGTTTCCTGGTTCGTCTGGTCGCATTGTTCGATCCCCTTGTCGCCCGCGTGGTGCCGGAACTAGGCCGGCGAAAACGCTATGACAATGCGGCCATCCGAATCGACCTGAACTGGCGGCCCCGGCCCCTGGACGAGACCATAAATGCCACGGGCGAAAGCCTGCTGGCTCTAAAGGTTGTATAGAATAATACCGATAAGTGAATTTTCCAATTTCCAGAAATCTCTATCGCTTTGGTCTGGGCTCGCGGTTTTCAAATTTCATTCCGTGTGTCGTGCCTCATCGCTCAAATGAAATATTCACCTTGCAATATTCCAGTGGTTCTGAAAATTGAAATGTAGATTTGAAAGATTTTGAGATCTGAAATATTCAATATCATTTTCGTTTTGTGAATATTGTATTTATGACTACGCTGGTCCCTCGCGTGTTCATTGTGCGTCTTATTTTCAGTATCGGTGTTCGGTTGCCGATATCCGGGGAGGGATTTCACCATGTTGCAAACTTACCTGTTATTGGACCAGCGTAGTCCAGGCCAATTGGTCGGGCATAATTCGGTTTGGAAATTGTGCCGGCTGGCTGCTCTTTTATTTCTTTTCCTGATCGTTCTCGGAACGGAAGTCGTCGAGGCGGCGAAAATTACCCGGCCGAGCGCGGCTCCGAAGCGCGAAGCAACGGTACCCTCGGAAGGGGCGCAGGTCATCGGGCGGCGTACGGAAGGGCGGTCTTTGTCCCGGACGACCATGCCTTTGGTATTCGAGAAGAATATTGGCCAGGCCAACAAGCAAGTGCGCTACTTGGTGCGGCGGCCGGGCTTCAATTTGTTCCTGACACCGACCAGTTTGGTCACAGTGATGGCGGGCCTTTCCGGTAATGATCCACGTGATGACGCGGATCGCGGGCATTTCGTTGCGCGGCCGGTTAAAGCGCCGCCTTCCATGGCGCTCCATATGCAATTGGTCGGCGCCAATTCGGATGCTGATATCTTGGGAGAGGACAAGCTCGCGGCACGGGCCAACCTGTTCTTCGGCAACGATGCCGCCGCGTGGAAGAAGGGCGCGCCGCTTCACGCTTCTGTGCGCTACAGCAAAATTTATCGGGACACGGATCTCCATATCTCGAGCCAAAGCGGACGTCTGGCTTACAGTTTCATGCTTGGTCCGCGAGGACGGGCAGCGGCAATTCGTATGCGTTTTACAGGTGTCGCATCTGTCAGCATCGATAACCGGGGCCGCCTTGTCCTGGTGCTGCCAAACGGTGGTCGAATTCGTCACGCGGCTCCGATGATGTTCGAGCATATTGGCGGTCGACAGCGCCGCTTGAAGGGGCGTTTCCGCATGTTGAGCCGGGATACCGTCGGATTCAAAGTGGCGAAGCGTCGGCCAGGTTCGGTTTTGGTGATCGATCCTGAAATTGATTTCGGCACCTACTTCGGGGGCAGCGGCGAAGAACCCCTCTTGCATGGATTCCACAGGTTTAATGCATTCACAATTCCCGCACTGGACATGGACTTGGATGAACAAGGCCGATTATTGATTGGCGGAACGACCCTTTCCTCGGATCTGCCGAAGGCGGCCGGGCCCATTCCACCCGCCGGCAGTTCAGCCTTCGCGGCCCGGATCGATGTTAACAATCCGGCCGGACCTCGCATTGACTACGTTAGTTATTTCGCCGGTAGCGATGCCGATCAAGGCTATGGCATAGCGGCTGGCCGGCGGAGCACGGCCTACCTCTGCGGTCGAACCCTGAGCCGCGATTTTCCTATTGTCGGCCCGGCGTATGGCACCACCCCCGTGGCAAACAAGATTCAAGGTTTCGTGCTCGCGGTCAACGATGCCGGTATCCTGAAACGGACCGCGATCGTGGATGCCTCGGACCAAACCACCATTTTGGCCTGCGATTTCGATGCCTTTCCGAATAACCAGAGCATGGCGGGGGTGTACTTCACCGGTCAGACCGGCACGGCGGCTCCAAATTCAGCGATTGATCCCAATATCGTGACGCCGGGCGCGGCACAGAGGGAGTTGGCGGGTTTTAACGATGTCTTCATCGCCAAACTGAATCCTGAACTGAGTAATTTGACCTATTTCACTTTGCTGGGCGGCTCATTCGAGGACACGGGGACCGACATTGTTGCCCGCGACGGCGTTGCGGTGATTACGGGCCTTTCGGAATCCTGGGATTTTCCGGCTACCGATGGCAGTCTCGCCAGGCATACGCTCAACAATGAAAATGGCGCCCAATGCGGCAATTATATTCACTCAAAACAATGCATTGAAACATTCGTCGCCCGTTTGGATCGGACCGGGCAAAACTTTGATTTTGTCACCATGCTCGGCGACAGCGTTGCCGATTTTGGTAGCGGCGTGGATATCGACAGGAACTGGGACGTGTATGTGGTCGGACAACGGCTGCCCTCCGGCGCCAGCACCGAGGCTTTCGCGGTCAAGCTATCAGCCAATGGTGAAACTGAAATTTATCGCCGCAATTTTGCTTTCGGTGATGCCCGGGCTTTTGATGTCGCGGTCGACCAACATGATTATGCCCATTTGATCGGCCATGTCGGTTCAGGCAACTATGAGAAAGGCAATCCGGTCGGTCCGTTCTATGGCGGTAACACCGATGGCTTCTATGCGACGATCGACCCGGCCGGCAATCTCTTTTACTTCAGTTATTTGGGTGGCAGCGCGGAAGATCGCGGCTATAGCATCGTTCTGGCCGAAAATCGCTGTGTTTACCTGGGCCTTGAGACGTGGTCGGGCAGTTTCAATTTCAGTCTTCCGGGCGTGCCGCAGGATACCCTTGCGGGGGCTTCCGACTTACTCATCCTGCGCCATTGCGATGCCGGCGACCCTGGTGCATTGACCCTTGTTAAGACGGCTGTTCCGACCATTGTCGAAACTGGCCAAACCGTCACATTCGAAATCCGGCTGGACAACCCCGGCACTTGGATCGCGGGCCCGGTGGTCATCACCGATCGAGTTCTTTTGCCATTTCAACCGATCAACGTATCCGGTCCAAATTGCAGCCGTTCGGGGCAGCTTATTACCTGCACTCTGAACTGGATTTCAAATGAACCGGTGATTATTCGGATCGAGGCGGTCAATCGAATGCAGTGTGTAAAAATCGGCCTTGTCATGCCGCGCAAAAATACCGCCAAATTCCAGTTTGCCGACGGTAGTGTACGGGAAGCCGAAATAGAGGTCTTTTACCGCGACTGCGACCCGGACGCCGGCGTCGTCAGTGCAGAGTGCACCACGTCCTCGGACTGCGCCGGCGAACTGCTTTGCGTACGGCACTGTGAGTTCCTGCAATATTGCCAGGCCTATCTCGGACCAATCTGCGTTCGTCACAGCGAGTATCAATTGATCAGGGAACCTCCCGTATGTACGCCACCGGAATACATTAACCGCGGCATTACCGAGTGCGATCGGATCCTTGAGTAGTGACAGCGTTTCATAGCCAGCCTTCGCCAGTTAGTCGCCAGCGGCAGCGGCCAATTCGGTGGTTGATAGGGTAAAGCCTTCATAACCCTTGGCGGCTATCTCGTCGCAGGTACGTTTGTAGCGGTCGAAGCCGCCCACATAGGGCATGAAGATCTTCGGCTTGCCGGGAATGTTGGCACCCATGTACCAGGAATTGGCCAGGGGGTAGAGGGTCCCCTCGGCAATCTCGTTGTTGTGGTGGACCCAGCCGTCCTCTGCCGCCTTGTCGGTTTGGATGCGCGTCATGCCGTGGCTTTTCATATGTGTCAGGCAATCGACGATCCAGTCCGTATGTTGCTCGCAGGCCAAAATCATCTGCGCCTTGACCGAGGGGCTTTGCGGTCCCGTGATCATGAACATATTGGGGAAATCAGCCATCATCAGACCAAGGTTGGAGCGCGGACCGTCGGCCCATTTGTCCTTTAGCCGCGTACCGTTGCTGCCGCGAAGATCAATGTCCAGCAGGGCGCCGGTCATGGCATCGAACCCAGTGGCGAAGACGATGGCGTCGAATTCGTATTCCGCCTCCGTGGTGCGAATGCCGTCCGCCGTGATCGCCTCGATCGGGGCGCTTCTGGCATCGACCAGGGTTACGTTGTCGCGATTATAGGTTTCGTAATAGTCGGTATCCAGGATTAGGCGCTTGGTGCCGATGGGGTGGTTCTTGGGCGCCAATAGTTCGGCGACCTTTTGGTCCCTGACCGTGGCGCGGATCTTGTTGCGCACGAATTCCGATGCGGTATCGTTCGCTTCCTTGTTCACAAGCAGATCGTTGTAGGCATAGAGGAAGGAAATGGAGCCGCCCTCGGCCCACTTCGCCTCATAGGCTGCATCCCGTTCCTCGGCCGAGACCTCAAGCGCCGAATTTTTCGGTGGCGGATAACCGGAAATGCCGAAGGGCGTGTCGAATGCGGCTTTCCGGCGTTCCGGATATTCCGCCTTGTGGCGCTGTTCGACCCCGCCGTCCAATGGCGCGTTGCGCGCCGGCAGACTGAAATTCGCGGTGCGCTGAAAAACATGCAGATGCTTGGCCTGTTTGGCGATGATGGGGATCGATTGCACGCCCGACGAACCGGTGCCGACAATGCCAACCCGCAGCCCGGTGAAGTCCACGCCTTCGTGGGGCCACAGACCGGTGTGGTACCACTTGCCCTGGAAACTTTCCAAGCCGGCGAAGTCCGGTACCCGTGGGGTCGAGAGATTGCCCGTCGCCATGATGCAGAAGGGGGCTGATATGGTCCCCTGGGTATCGGTTTCCAGGGTCCAAAGATCGTTCGCCGCATCGAAGCTGCCCGAGAGGACACGGGTGTTGAAACGGATATCCCGGCGCAGATCGAAGCGGTCGGCGACATGGTTGACGTAGCGCAGGATCTCGGGCTGGGTGCCGTAACGCTCCGGCCACTTCCATTCCTGTTGCAGCTCGTTAGAGAAGGAATAGGAATATTCCATGCTTTCAACATCACAGCGGCAGCCCGGATAACGGTTCCAATACCAGGTGCCGCCGACATCGCCCGCCGCGTCGAAAACCCCGACGTTGAGGCCCAACCCCCGCAGGCGGTGCAGGGCGTAAAGGCCGCCAACCCCGGCGCCGACAATGATGGCATCAAATTCCGATACGGGTTTTCCCGTCGCGGCAGTGTTTGATTGCTGGGACATGGCTCGAGTCTCCTGAGTTCGTCATTTTTTGATCGGATTGGCTCGAAGGCCATCCGTTGTTGATACCATCGATAACATGATTGGCGCCCGCTGGCGAATACGGGCAGCGAATACGGGCGGCGAAGGCCGCCTGCTACAGCGGCTCTGTCCCGCTGTCGCCGCCCAGTTTTCTCAGATCATCGTTGACGGTCAGCCAACTGGCGCGGCAATCGTAATAAACGTGCGATTTCACCTCGCGGCCAATTTCGCCATGTACATTCGCCACCGTGATATCGATGACATTCTCGTGGTTGTCGCCGTTGCAGAACATGGAACTGCCGCAGCGCCCGCAGAAGCTTCGCGTTGTGTGGGCGGAACTTCGGTAATGCACCACCTCCGGCTCGCCGCTCGTGATCCGGAAGCCGTCCTCCCTGACCCCGATCCAGGTCACGAAGCCGGCCCCATGGGCCCGCTGGCACATGGTGCAATGGCAATGTCCGGCGAACAGCGTTGGCAGTTCAAACTCGAATGCGACGGTGCCGCAAAGGCAGCTTCCGGTAACGATTGCATTGGTCATGTGAACAACCTCTCCAGTCCATCGGCCCTACTTATTCAAAAAATTGAGCGGCAGTCCCGGACGCGGCCATTCCATGGCGACCAGTTTGCCGGTGGATGACAGGGTGATATAGGCGGTGCGCAGATCCGGGCCGCCGAAACAGATGTTGGTGGCGTAGAGATCGTCGGGCGTGGGCACATGCTCCACCTCGCCGCCTGTCGGAGCGACCACGGTGATACCGCCGCGCACGATGGTGCCGATGCAGACGTTGCCGGCGCTGTCCAGGGCCAGGCTGTCGAAAAAGCGATAGTCGGAGACGCCCAGCAACAGCTTGCCCGGCTCCCACGGCGCCTCGCCCTGGCGGCGCACAATCTTGCCCGGTTCCGCGATCTCGTACGCCCAGCAGCGGCCGGCGTGGGTTTCGGCCACATACAGGGTCTTCTCGTCCGCCGACAGGCCGATGCCGTTGGGGCCGTTGATGGGAAAGATCGCCTCGGTGATGAACGACCCATCTGCCTTGGCGTAATAGACCCCGGTGCGGTCCTCGTCCCGATGTCGGATCTTGCCGTGGTCCGTGAACCAGAAGCCGCCGTCCTTGTCGAATACGATGTCGTTTGGCCCGCGCAATAGATGGCCGTCGCATTCGGTATACAAGACCTCGACCGCTCCAGTCTCCATATCCACACGCTCGATGCGCCCGCCGGAATAGCTTTCATCCTGATAGCCGGGGAAATGCTTGTCGCCCTTGATGTGCCAGCGAAACCCGCCGTTGTTACAGACATAACAGGCACCATCGGGGCCGATCGCGGCGCCGTTGGGGCCGCCGCCCGTCTTCGCCACGACCTCGATGGTGCCGTCCGGCTTCACCCGCGAGAGCGTGCCGCGGGCGATTTCCACCAGCACGACATCGCCGTTGGGCATGGCGATGGGGCCTTCGGGGAATTGCAGGCCGGATGCAACTTCGCGTAACTCGGTCATCGGTCGTCTCCAAGATTTCATCGTTGATTTTCTCTACCATGGCATGGCCGGCGCCGGGACGCTATGCTGGCCTGATGATCGATCCATGGCGCCCCGCGGTCTCGGGATTTGTCCGCATTCGGTTATGACCGTATTGCAGAATGCCGGCCAATCCGCGAAGCTGCCGTCGTTTAGTTTATTTGGGGAATTACATGCCACCGCGTCAACGTATTGCCGTCACCCTGCCTGCCGGAACTTCCGTCGCCGACACCATCGAACGTGTGAAATGGGCCGAAGCCAATGGCTATGAAGACGGCTGGATGGGGGACGCCGGACCGCCCGACGTCACGACCCTGACGGCCGCCCTGGCGGCTCATACGCAAACCTTGCGCCTGGGCATTGCCGTGGTGCCGGTTTATTCCCGCACGCCGGCCGTGCTGGCGGCGTCCGCCAACACCCTGGGCCAGTTGCTGCCGGGACGCTTCGTCATGGGCCTGGGCGCCTCGTCGCAAACCATCATGGATCAATGGCACGGCGTCCCGTTGGAAAAGCCGCTGACCCGGGTCAAGGAAACCACCGTCATGGTGCGTTCCATGCTGGCCGGCGAAAAGTCTGATTTCGACCTTTCAACACTGCATTCCCACGGCTATCGCCAACCCCCGTTGGAGCAGGATGTACCGCTTTACCTCGCCGCCCTGCGCCCCAAGATGATCGAAATGGCGGCCGAGATCGGCGATGGCGTGATCTTCAACCTGTGGCCCAAAAAGGCCTTGGCCAAGATGATCGAACATGTGGCGATAGGCGCTGAACGGGCCGGCAAGGATCCGCAAGAGGTTGAGGTTGTCAATCGCCACATGGTGCTGGTGACGGATGACAAGGACGCGGCGGTGGATGCTTTCCGCGCCCGCATGGCGCCCTATTACGCCACGCCGGTCTACAATAATTTTCTCGCCTGGGCCGGCTATGAAGACGTCGCCGCGACCATTACCGAAGGGTGGGCGGCCCGTGACCGGGAAAAAACCATGGGCGCGATTTCCGCTGAATTGGCGGATGAAATCGCCGTGATCGGCACGGCCGAGGAATGCCGCGAACGCATTCGCTGGGCCGGCGAGACCGGTATTCATACTCATATTATCGCGCCATTGAGCGCCAATCCGGAAGATATCCACCGCACGTTCGAAGCTTTCACACCCGACAATTTTCCCCGCTAGAAGAACCAAATCGTATGTCAGAAACTGCCCGTTTAGCCGTCGATATCGGCGGTACTTTTACCGATGTCGCCCTCGACCTGGGCGGCCGCATGTTCACCCGCAAGGTGCTGACCACCACCCAGGCGCCCGAGGAAGGCGTCATGGCCGCCGTCCGCGCCGTGCTGCCCGAGGCGGGCATCGCGGCCGGCGACCTGGCCTTTATTGTCCATGGTACCACCTTGGCCACCAATACGATTATCGAACGCAAGGGCGCCCATACCGCCCTGATCGTCTCCGAAGGTTTCCGGGATTCGGTCGAGATGGGTTACGAGCATCGATTTGACCAATACGACATCAATATCGATAAGCCGCGCCCTTTGGTGCCCCGCTATCTGCGTCTGCCCGTGCGTGAGCGCTGTAACGCAAGGGGCGAGGTCCTGTTGGCGCTGGATGAAACGACCATCGAGGATCTGATTCCCGTTCTGCGGGACGAAAATGTGGAAAGCGTCGCCATCGCCCTGATGCACGCCTATGCCAATCCGGATCATGAACGCCGGGCGGCGGCAGTTCTGCGCGCCGCCTTGCCGGACTTATGGATTACCCTGGCCAGCGAGGTTTGCCCGGAAATCCGAGAATATGAACGTATGTCCACGGCCTCCGCCAATGCCTATGTGCAGCCGTTGATGGCATCCTATCTGGCTGATCTGGACGACCGTCTGCGGGCCGAGGGCGCGCAATGTCCGCTTTATATGATGACCTCGGGCGGCGGGCTGACAACAGTTGAAACGGCCCGCCGGCATCCGATCAGATTGGTCGAATCCGGGCCGGCGGGCGGCGCTATTCTGGCCGGCCGCATCGCCATGGAATGCGGTTTGGATCAGGTTCTGTCCTATGACATGGGCGGTACCACGGCGAAGATCTGCCTGATTGACGACGGCCGGCCGCAGACCTCCCGCACGTTTGAGGTGGATCGCCAGTACCGTTTCACCAAGGGCAGCGGCCTGCCTTTGCGCATTCCGGTGATCGAGATGGTGGAGATCGGCGCCGGTGGCGGCTCCATTGCCCAGATCGACAATCTGGGCCGAATTCAGGTGGGCCCGGAAAGCGCCGGTTCCGAGCCTGGCCCCGCCTGTTACGGCCAGGGCGGAGAGGGCGCCACGGTGACGGATGCCGATGTGGCCCTGGGCCGGATCGCACCCGAGGGTTTCGCCGGCGGTTCTGTTGAACTATCGCCGGAACTGGCGACGGCGGCCCTGGATGGCGCCATCGCCAGGAAGATGAATTTAGATGGCCCCCTGGCGGCCTTCGCCGTGTCCGAGATGGTGGAGGAGAACATGTCCAACGCCGCCCGTGTGCATGCGGTGGAACAGGGCAAGGAACTGGCCGACCGCACCTTGATCGCCTTTGGTGGCGCGGCCCCCCTGCATGCCTGCCGCATGGCCGAGAAACTCGGCATGGACCGGGTCATCATTCCCCAAGGCGCCGGCGTTGGTTCGGCAATCGGTTTTCTGGCTGCGCCCGTATCCTATGAAGTGGTGCGCAGCCGCTATACCAAACTGGCGGAATTCGAACCGGACGGTCTGAGCCGCATGTTCGCTGAGATGCATGACGAGGCCCAAGCCATCGTCGCCGCCGGCGCGCCGGGCGCGGAAGTGGAGGAACGGCGCATCGCCTATATGCGCTATATCGGCCAGGGCCACGAAATCGTTGTCGATGTGCCGGTGCGCGATCTGACCGAGGCCGACGGCGCGGGCCTGAAGGCGGCCTACGATCAAGCTTACGAGGAACTGTTCGGCCGCGTCATCCCGTCCATGCAGGTGGAAATCCTGACCTGGGCGTTGTCCGTTGCCACGGTGCAGCCACCAACCGACCGACAGGATGATGTGCCCGGCGATGTGGCGGCGAATGCCACTGGTCAACGTCAATTGTTCGATGCGGACCAGACGGATTTTGTCACGGCGTTGGTCTACCAGCGGGATGATCTTGCCCCCGGAATGAGCCTGCCCGGCCCCGCCCTGATCATGGAGGCGCAGACCACGACGGTGGTGAGCGGCCACTTCACGGCCAACGTAATCGGCGCTGGACATATGGAACTACGACGGAAAACGGGAGACACCCCATGAGCAGGAACTCGGCCCTATCGGAAATCCAGAACCAGATCATGTGGAACCGCCTGATCGCCATTGTCGAGGAACAGGCGCAGACTTTGATCCGCACGGCCTTTTCCACCTCGGCCCGGGAAGCGGGCGATCTATCGGCCGGGGTGTTCGATACCCAAGGGCGCATGCTGGCCCAGGCTGTCACCGGCACGCCGGGGCATGTCAACGCCATGGCCGCCTCTGTCGGGTTTTTCCTGGATAAATATCCCGCCCATACCATGCGGCCCGGCGATGTCTATTTCACCAACGATCCCTGGCTGGGCACGGGTCATCTGCATGATTTTACCATGGTCACACCCACATTTCACGACGGTAAGGCCATCGGCCTGTTCGCCTCGACCACCCATGTGGTGGATATCGGCGGCATTGGCTTTGGCGCCGATGGCCGCCAGGTTTATGACGAAGGGCTGTACCTGCCGATCCTGCCCCTGGCCAAGGAAGGCGTGATGGACGAGGCTATTCTGGAAATTGTCCGCGCCAATGTGCGGGAGCCCGTTCAGGTTGAAGGTGACCTCTATTCCCTGATGGCCTGTAACGAAATCGGCTGCCGCCGCCTGGTGGAAATGATGGACGAGTTCGAATTGGCGGAACTCGACGCCTTGGGTGAATACATGGTGGAACATTCCCACCAGGCCATGCTGGATGAAATCGCCAAACTGCCCAAGGGCACCTATCACAATTCCATGCGGATTGACGGCTACGACATGCCGCTGGATCTGGCCGCCGCCCTGACCATCGCCGATGACGGTATCTATGTTGATTTCGATGGCACCTCGGGCGTTTCCAACAAGGGCATCAATGTGCCCATCACCTACACCCAGGCCTATGCCTCGTTTGGGGTGCGTTGCCTGGTGGGGTCCACAGTACCGAACAATGCGGGTTCGTTGTCGGCCGTAAAGGTTACCGCGCCCGAAGGCTCGATCCTGAACGCGCCGCACCCTTGTGCCGTGGCGGCCCGCCATGTCACCGGGCAGATGCTGCCTGATGTTGTGATGGGCGCATTGCACAAAGCGGTCGCGGGTAAGGCGCCGGCGGAAGGCACATCGTGTTTGTGGAACCCGGCTCTCATGGGCGGGCACGGTTTGGTGCCGAACGAGGATTTCGGTGACGCCACGCCCTTCGCGGTCGGTTTGTTTCATACCGGTGGTGCCGGCGCCCGGCCGAAAAAGGATGGACTGTCGGCAACCGCCTTCCCTTCCGGCGTGCGCAACACGCCGGTGGAGATCAACGAGTCTATTGCCCCCATCGTGGTTTGGCGAAAGGAATACCGGCCGGATTCCGGTGGTCCTGGCGAATATCGCGGCGGCACGGGGCAGATCATGGAGATCGCCAGCGCGGAGGGCGCACCCTTTGCCATCGCGGCAACGTTCGACCGGGTGCACCATGCGCCCCGGGGCCGGGAAGGGGGATTGGACGGCTTCACCGGCAAGATCGAGCTGAAGTCCGGCACCGCCCTGCGCAACAAGGGTACACAGTCGATCCCGCGCGGCGACAGTCTGCATTTGGAGATGCCCGGCGGCGGCGGCTACGGCGACCCAAAAGCACGCGATCCCGAACTCGTCGCCATGGATGTGCGCGACGGCATGGTCTCGGCCGCGGCCGCCCTGGATCACTACGGCGTAGTTCTGGACGCAAAGGGCGCGGTTGATACGGCGGCAACAGAGAAACGACGAGCGGAATAATAGGAGCGGGAACATGGTCGATGCGGGGGACAGGCCGCCTGCGGCCAAGGAGATTTAATTTCGCGTTATCACTTCAATCTGATTTGAATAGGTTTTGTTTAGACATGGACAAAGCTCTGGTAGCCACATTCACCGACGAATTGATTTCCGGGAATTTTTCGGAGATTGAAAACTACTTCCGAGATGCCGGCACCCCGACACCAGTGATAAAATGGTCGCCGGCATCGACGGACCTTGATGAAGACGCCTTGCGCATTCTGTTGTCCTATTGGAATGAGATGCCACGCGGTCGGAATTTACCGCTGACCAGCGAATTGGATCCCCTGAATATGCGGGGTGCGCTGGGGTACGTCATGTTGCTGGATGTGGAAGATGATGCTTGGGACTTTCGATACCGGGTCTATGGCACCTCGATCGCCGAACGGTCCGGTTTCGATGCCACCGGGAAACTAATTTCGGAACTGGCCCTCCACCCCATGGAGCCGTTTTTCCTGGCGTCCTATCGGGCCTGTGTCCTCCGCCTGGACTACATGTTTGCCCGTCATGTCCCCCCGACCAGAGTTCATACGGCAAGTTGGGACCGCATTATCTTGCCGCTCGAAGACGATGATGGTGTTGTCAATCGGCTTCTGGTCGGCAATGTACCTGGCCGATGGGAGGCGAACCGCTAATCCTGCTTTAATGCCGTGCGCAAGGGTATCAGTTCGTCGCCAACGTGACATAGATGACCTTCAACTCATCACCAAAATCAGGATTGTCCGGCAGGTAGGGTTGCGGCTCGCTGACGATGGCATCTGCGAAGACGCCGGCCGCCACCAAGTCATTGACCGTGTCGCTGAATTTCCGTTCCCGGAACAGATCTTCACGCTGGGTCACCAGAACGGTGCCGCCGGGGCGGACCAGGCGGGCAAACTCCCGCAAAATCGTTTCGCTGTTGGGAACATAGGTGAGGACGCCAATACAGATCAGCCCATCGTAGGCGTTGTCGGACATATCCAGGGGCAGTTTCTGGAAATCCGCCGGTTTCAAGGTACGGTAGACACCGCGCGTCTCCGCCTCCACCAGGGATGATGGCGATAGATCAATGCCATCAATGGGCCCGCTGAAACCTTGCCCGCGCAGGGCCGCGCCGGTCAAGCCGGTGCCACAGCCGGCATCCAGGATTTCCGCTGTGGCAGCCACCTTGTCCGACAACATGCGGGCGGCATCGTTGGGCGCTCGATAGTCCCATTCGGCCAGGGTTTCGTTATAAGTCGCGGCCCAGTCGTCGTAACTTTTCGCCACATCGGCACTGGAGGTGCTGCCCTGTTTCAGCCAGCTGTGATCGTTGTCGTCCTGCATGATAAATCCTCAACCTGTTTCCATCGCAAGGCTTTCGTCGGCCGCCCATTCCGATAAGGAGGCATCATAGACGGAGATTTTGTCGTAGCCGAGCAAATCGAGAACCAGCGCGTCCATGGTCGCGGCGATGCCGCCGCCGCAATAGCAGATGGCCTCGTCACCGAAATCGCCCAGGCTATCTTCGACCGCCGCGCTCAAATGCGCCATCGGCAGATAGGCGCCGCTGTCCTGATCGATCAGCGCCAGTGACGACAGATTCACGCTGCCGGCGATGCGGCCCGGCCGGCCGTAACCCAAATCACTTTCGCCGCTGTGCAGTTGCGGCGAAAGGGCATTGATCACCGCCCCATTGCCACTGGCCAGCATGGCGAGGACCTGATCCTTATCGGCGATCAATTCCGGTCGCTGCCGGGGTGTGAATACCGCCCTGGCGGGATCGGCTGGCGCGGTATTGATCGGGCGCGCCTCATGGCGCCATTTTGTCAGACCACCATCCAATACCGCGACCTGATCATGGCCGTTGGCCCTCAGCATCCACCACAAGCGGCTGGCCCACCAGGGCACGGCCGACGCATAGACGACCACCATGTGGTCATCCCCAATGCCCTTTGCAGCCATGTCCTGGGCGAAACTTTCCGGATTGGGCAGCATGAAGTTCAGGTCGCTATCGGGATCCTGCAACTCGGTCAGAAGATCGATGAACTGCGCCCCCGGTATATGCCCCTCGTCATAAGTGCCGCGTCCGCTGCTGGGTTTCCAGCCGCCGGTGTCCGTTTTTGTCATGGCCACGGTGGCATCGACGATGCGCAGGTTCGGGTCGTCAAGATTAGCTTCCAGC
This sequence comes from Rhodospirillaceae bacterium, assembly GCA_018667855.1. Classification (GTDB taxonomy): domain Bacteria; phylum Pseudomonadota; class Alphaproteobacteria. The sequence continues at coordinate 3,163 of JABIRL010000315.1, read as the reverse complement.
CAGTCGGTATCGACCAAAGCGCGGCCATCCCAATTCAACATTCTTAATTTCCTTCAGATTTACTATTCAGCCGCCGTCTTGGCATTTGCCTGGTCTTGCAGGCGTTGCAGTTGTTCCCAGCCCAGATAACCTGTGAAGATGTCATCGTCATAAAATAATACCGGACCATCGCAGATAAATAGATACTCCGTGTCCTCCAGCGCCGTGGTTTCGCCGTGCACCATGCCGTTGGGTTCATAAACATAATCGCCGACCTCCAGCGTGCCGTCCCGTACCTGCAGCCGGCCGGAAAGGATAAAGGCATGGGCGCCGGACAGATGTTTGTGGGACGGGGCGACATAGCCTTTCCGCCAACGCAGCAACACGGCCCAGCGACCGCTTTCCGGCGCGATCCACAATATTTTCATGAAGGCCTTGCCCGGCTTCGTCTCGATCCAATCCATGGCTGCGCTTCGGGCGATTGAATCCATCATTTCACTGTTAATCGGACTGATATCCTGTGGTAATGGCATGTTCCGTCCTCCCCCTATTTGTCCCCGTTGGTCGCAGCTTAGACAGCTGGCTGGCGGTCGGCAATAAGAGCTTGTTGTGCTATCGTGTGGGGTGATTGGTTGAAGTGCTAATAATTTGGAAGGTTGTTTCTTGAGTACACAACAAGCCGCTCCCCAGGAATTTGTCTTCGAAATTGGCGACCGGGTGCCCGACTTCGCGCTGCCCGATCCGAACGGCGCCTTGACCGGTCTGTTGACCCATTCCCGTGGCAAGCGAATGGTCTATATCATCTGTGCCGAGGGCTGTGATGAGCAATTGGCGCCTTTCATCGCCCGCCACGGGTCAGGCACCTACGACGACGCGGACGTCTTTGCCATTACCCGCCGAAAATCGTACGACAACGGCATGATGGCGGAGCGGCTGCAAATCCATTTCGGTGTGCTATCGGACGAAAAGGGCGCGGTCAGCCGGGCCCTGGCGCGCGCTGATCTGGATCCCGGCATCCCGCCGGCGGTGGCAACGTTGGTGATCGGAACAAGTTTGCGTCTGGAAGCCGTGTTCCGGGACGGCGACGGCGACACCCAGGCGGCGGCCCTGGCGGAAACCCTGGCGGCGGGATCAAAACGGCCAGCGGCGGCGGAGCTTTTCCGTCCCGCCCCGGTGCTTGTGGTGCCTGGGGTGCTTGACCGCCCGCTGTGCCGGCAACTACGGGACTATATCGACAATGGACCGGCCCGCATGGGGGGAACGTTCGATAACACCTCCGGCGCCAATAACCAGATCAACGCCAGTTCCAAGGTACGCCGCGATTTGCCGCTTTCCGATCCGGCCTTGCAGAACGAGATTACCGGTTATCTGATCCGCCGTTTGATGCCTGATATCAAGCGCGCCTATGACTTTGACGTCGCGGGCGCGGATAATTTTAAGATCGGCCGCTATGACGGCAGCGAGGCCGGGCATTTCCGCCCGCATCGGGATAACATCGTGCCGGAACTGGCCTGGCGGCGCTTCGCCATGTCCCTGCTGCTGAACGATGCCAGGGAATACGACGGCGGCGGCCTGCGCTTTGCGGAATACAGCGACCATATCTACGGCGCCAATGAAGGCGATGCGGTTATTTTCAGTTGTTCCATGCTGCACGAGGTCATGGAAGTGACCCGCGGCAGCCGATACATCCTGCTGACGTTTCTCTATGGCCGGGAGGAGCAACTCGCGATGCAAAGGGGCGAGCTAAAGGGCCCCTGACGGCTTAATCTTCCGCCTCGCCGCGTCGGCCAATCCGATGGGCAGTCAGCAGCACCGCCAGTATCGCGCCGGATACAACGACGAAAATCCATGGACTTACGGGTTCGACGCCGTCACGGGCGTTGCTCGACTCGAACAGAAAAATCATGCCACCAACCAACCCCAGCATCATGGCAAAGCCCAGGGCGCCCCACAGACGCCGTTTCAGCAGACTGGTCGGGGGGCCGTAGTCACGCTCTGATATGGATCAGTCCTCCACTTCCAGATCGACGCCGAAGGTGATGAGGATTTTCGACGTCATAATATAAAACGTTATGGCGATGCTCAGCTCCACCATTTCCTCGCTGTTCAGATGCGCGGCCACCGCATCGAACGTGGCGCCGGCACCGGCGCCGGGATTGTTGTTGGCGACCAGATCATCGGTGTATGCCAGAACGGCTTTCTCCACCGCGTTGAAAGCGTCGCTGTCGGCGCCGGCATCCAAAGCTTCGATCTGGTTTTCCGGAATGCCCACCCCGCGGCCGATACGTTTGTGGGCAATAACTTCGTATTCCGCGCCCAGCAGGATGCCGACGCGGGTGATCGCCAATTCCCGCAGGCAGGGATCCAGAACGCCATGACTGCGGATGGCATTACCCAGGCGACAGTAGTTTTGAAGATGGGATTCGGAATATGAGAGAATTTTGAACAGGTTTTTATGCCCGTTCCTTTCCATGGTGGTCTTGCCCCTGTCGCTCAAGTGGTCAGTGGTTGCATATTCGATACGTGCCATGGCAATGGGTTTCCTTGTTTGGTTTTTGTTTGGTTTTTCTAGCGTGCGATGAGCGGGGCGCCGCTCAGATGCGTGCCGGCATCGGAGATTAGAATTTCGCCGGTAATATTGGCGCTGCTGGTCAGAAAGAACAAGGCGGCCTCGGCCATATCCTCCGGCGTGCCGGCGTGGTTCAAAGGCGTTGATTTCTCAATATTGGCGACCATTTTGTCATAGCCGTCCTGACCCAGTTTATCTAGCCACCATCGGCCGGTGATGAAGCCGGGCGCGATGGCGTTGACACGGATTTCCGGCGCCAGCTCACGGGCCAAAGAAAGGGTCATGGTGTTCATGGCGCCTTTCGATGCGGCATAGGCGATGGAGCTGCCGATGCCCATTACCCCCGCGACGGAAGACGTATTGACGATACTGCCCCGACCCTGGGCCTTCATGTGGGGAGCGACGGCGCGCGTCATCTGATAGGCGCCGACAACGTTGACGGAATAAATATGCAGAAAGTCGTCCGCCGACAGGCTTTCCAGATTGTTGTCCGCAACCAGCATCGTGGTGCCGGCATTGTTCATCAGGCCGTCGATGCGGCCCCATTTGGCCATGGTTTCGGCCACGATACGTCGGCAGTCCTCGTCTTTCGAGACATCGCCCTGGCAGACCAGG